>CAMAQF010000097.1 GCA_945860265.1 Emticicia agri
TATCATCATCAATATTGGCTTTTATGGCTGCTTTTTCTGTAATCGCAAATGCTGCAAAGGCTTCGTTTTTACCTTTAAACAATACACTGCCATTGTATTTGAATTTGAGGCATTGGGTAGTTTGTATGGCTTCTATTTCTGCCACAGGAATACCACCTACTAAATGAGCTTTTACATTTTCGGGTTCAGGCTCTGGGGTATTATCTACGTAACGCCTAATGTTTAGTGTGTATTCATTACCAGCAATGGTTTCTAATTCAACCAACTTTGAGTATTTGGCTTCAATGGTTTTGGTGGTAAATACAAAGTCTATTTTCTCAATGTCTTCTGGTCTTAACGTGTTTTGCTTTTTGCCTTCGGCAAAGTCTTTATCAGCATTAATAAAAAACACCTTGTTCTTTAATTCATCGGGCTTGTTTTTATTCAACACAATGATGCAAGCTGGAATACCAGTGCCGTAAAATAATTGTGGAGGTAAGCTAATAACACCTTCTATCACATCGGCTTTCAACATTCCTTCTCTAATGTCTTTTTCTTTCCCACCTCTAAACAATACACCGTGAGGCATTACAACTACTACCTTCCCCTTTTTATCGCAGCTTGCCAACATATGCTGCACAAACATTAAATCTGCTTTCTTGCCATCTTCTGGTGCAAAGCCATAAGGAAAACGTTCCTTGTGCTTCATTGTAGCCAAACCGTAGTTTTGAGAAAATGGAGGATTGGCAATTACTCTATCAAATTGAATAAGCTGACCGTTTTTTTCGTTTAGAGGCTCGTCTAATGTATCGCCATACTCAATGGTGTATTTGGCTATGTTGTGTAAAATGATGTTCATTTTACAAATAGCAACTACCGTAGGATCATTCTCCTGGCCAAACAATTGAAGATTGTTTGCATTTTGTCCTTGCTCTTCTACATACTGATGCGATTGTATAAGCATACCACCTGAACCAGCAGTAGGGTCATAAATACTCATACCTTCCTGTGGCTTTATTAATTGCACCAATAAACGAACTACTTGGTTTGGTGTATAAAATTGCCCTCCTTTTTTACCACTTTCATCAGCAAAATGCTTTAGCAAATACTCATAAGCTGCACCCAACAAATCGGGGAACTCAAAGTTTTCATTAATCAAATCGGGGAACTCATTGAAGTGGTCTATCATTTTCTTTAGGTCGGCATTTTTTACAATAGCCTTTCCATCCACTTCTTTATTAAAGTTTATTCTGCCTTTAAAAATACCTGAAAGTGTATCGGGGTTTGCTTCCTCAATGGCATCTAAAGCCTTGTTCAGCATTTGCCCAATATTATTTTGCAAGTGTTTTATAGGTGGTTGCAATACACCGTTTTCATCTGTAAATTCTTCATTCCATCTTGCTCTTTTCGGAACAAAAAAAGTTTCACCGTAGGTGATTTTATCTTCTAAGATTTCAGCCAATACTGCTTCATCTAAATCTTTATAATCCTTCTTTGTAAACTGCTCCCTTTTTTGGTCAAAAACATCACTCATTCTTTTTAGAAACAACATTCCAAAAATGAACTCTTTATATTCTGAAGCATCCATTTTGCCACGCAGAATATCTGCTGCCTTCATCAGGAAACTTTCTAATTGAGATAGTTTGATTTTATTGTCTTTCATTCCGTGTGATGCTTACTTTGTTTTTTTAATTTGCTTCGTTACTGATTTCAATGCTTCGTCTGCCATTGGTTCGCCTTGAACCATATTATACACTTGGTCGGCAAGCCAAAGGGTTTGCAATTCTTCTACATCCGCTTTGAGTATTTGGGCTAATAATGGGATTTGCTCTTTCTTTAATTGTCTGTCGCCTCGTTCTACTTTGCTAATAATAGAAGTATCCACATCCAATTGAGAAGCAAGCTGCCTCAGAAGTAAATTTTGCTTCGTTCTTAGTTCTCTTATACGTTCACCAAACTGTGTTGCCATTATAATAATATTGTCTTGACAAATATTGGCAATATATGTATAAAAAAACACCAAAAGAAGATTTTAAAATATTTCCCGTTTCACTTTGAGTAAATATGCTCAAAATGCTAAATTAAGCCTTTTTAGCTATGGTGTTTGGCTTACTACTTTAATATATTTATTGTATAATTTCAATAAAAAATATAATAATATAATAAATTTATGAGTTGTTTTTTGAAAAACATCCGCAAATTATTTTTTTAAACATATCAGAATTTGCTCTAATCAAGATTTTTTACGTTTGTATTAAAAAGTACACGTTTCTGTTATAAAATTGTATTATTTCAATAAAAAACTTAAGTTTTTACAAAAACATTTACCTTAGTAATAGGCTTTTAACAAAATATTTTGAATAGAAATTTTATTTATTCAAATACTTTTTTAATAATTAGGATTGAGAAAGCCAACTTTTTTACTCAATAATTATTAAGAGCTGGTGGAAATGCTTATGGTGGTAAGGAAATGCCTATTTTATAAACTTCTAGGACAGAAGATTGATTTGTATTAGGTACTGATTATTTGCCTTTTCAGAAATAAGAAATGAGATACATAATTTGTGACGGTTCGCCGCTACGACGGTTCGCGTTGCGATAAAAGCTTGATTTCTAACTTCTTTAAATGTCAAATTTTTAACATCGTACATCGACTTTTTTAAATTACCAACAATAATCTTTGCAAGGCACACATATTCTTTAGAACTTTGCATAACCAATTTTCAAAAATTCTCAATGAGCGACGCAATTAAACACGAATGTGGCATTGCCCTTGTTCGACTTCGCAAACCACTTCAATACTACATCGACAAATATGGAACGCCGCTTTATGGCATTCAACGATTGTATGTATTGATGGAAAAACAATCGAATCGTGGTCAAGATGGAGCAGGAGTCGGAAATGTAAAATTGGATATTGCCCCTGGCCATCGTTATATTAGTCGCTATCGTTCTGTTGAAAATCGACCAATTGTTGATATTTTTAATAAAATCAACGAAAAATACAAAGATGTTCTTCGCAACAATCCTGATAAATTTAAAAATGCTGAATGGTTGCAAGAGAATGTAGCTTATTCGGGCGAAGTTTGGCTTGGACACCTTCGATACGGTACTCACGGAAAGAATGAAATTGAAAATTGCCATCCAATGTTGCGTCAGAGCAACTGGCGTAGCCGAAATATGTTGGTAGCAGGAAACTTCAACATGACCAACGCCGAAGAGCTTTTCCATAAATTAGTAAAATTGGGTCAGCACCCGAAAGATTTGGGAGATACCGTAACGGTAATGGAGAAAATCGGACATTTCCTCGACGAAGAAAATCAAAGAGTATTCGACCGCTTCAAAGGCATCTACGAAAACCCAGCCCTCTCCGATATTATCGAAGATAACATGGATTTACCAAGAGTGCTTCACCGTGCTTGTCGTGATTTTGATGGTGGTTATGCAATGGCAGGTGTGACTGGTTTTGGTGCTTCGTTTGTTGTACGTGACCCTGCGGGTATTCGTCCAGCATACTATTGGGCAAATGATGAAGTGGTAATTGTAGCTTCTGAAAAAACAGCCATTAAAGCCGCTTTCAATGCGAATTATGATGATATAAAGGAAGTTCAGCCTGGAAATGCTTTGATTATTGATAAGCATGGCGAATATAATGAGTTTCAGATAATGAAACCATTGGAGAAAAAATCGTGTAGTTTTGAGCGTATATATTTCTCTCGTGGATCTGACCCTGAGATTTACGAAGAGCGTAAAAAACTTGGTCAACTATTGATTCCGCAAATTTTGGAAGAAATCAATTATGACCTTGAAAATACAGTTTTCTCATACATTCCGAATACGGCCGAAAGTGCATTTTTCGGAATGGTGGAAGGCTTAGAGCAATACTTAGCTGATTGGCGTTTAAAACGCATCACCGAAGGTAATATGTCGCCCGAAGAAATCAAAAAAGTTTTATCGTTTCGTCCAAGAATCGAAAAATTGGTATCGAAAGATGTAAAACTTCGTACATTTATCACAAACGATGATGAACGTGATGAAATGGTTTCGCATGTTTATGAAATGACCTACGAAGTTATCCGAAAAGGTATTGACACCGTTGTTTTGATTGATGATTCGATTGTACGCGGTACTACACTTGAGAAGAGTATCTTAAAAATGCTCGACCGTCTCAGTCCGAAACGAATCATCATTGTTTCGTCAGCTCCGCAAATTCGTTATCCTGACTGTTATGGAATTGATATGTCAAAGATGAAAGATTTTGTGGCATTTAGAGCAATGCTTGAGTTGTTGCGTCAGAATGGTATCGAATATATGAAGCAAGAAGTTTATGCTCAAAGTGTTGGAGCCTTGCAAACCGATAATGCTTATAGTGAAAATTTTGTGAAGCAATTATATGGTAAATTTACTGATGAAGAAATTTCTCAGAAAATTGCCCAAATAGTAACACCAGAAAATATGAAAGCTGAGGTTTCGATGATTTATCAAACAGTTGAAAATCTTCACAAGGCTTGCCCGAATCACTTAGGCGATTGGTATTTCACAGGAAATTATCCAACTCCTGGTGGAAATAGAGTTGTAAACCGTGCTTTCGTGAATTTTATGGAAGGCAAATTGGTGAGAGCTTATTAGTAAAAACTCAGTTTTCAATCTACAGTTTTCAGTTCATTTTTGGCAATTTGTATCAAGATGTTGACTGAAAACTGTGGACTGCTGACTTTTTTTATTTTTTCTTCTTTTTTGGTAATGTAAAAATGTTATTTGTAACTTCTTGCATACCAATCTCTCGCAACAAATCTATAATATTTACGGTTTCACTAGAGCTATGTATTTCTGGTGTTGATGAAACTGATGAAGTGTTCATTTTTTTGGAGTTTTTTATTGATATAGCAAAGTTAGTGTATAAAGCGAATATTCGCCAAATATTTTAAATGATATTTATCATATAATTCATAAAATGGTAAATTTTACCCAAGCAAAGTTTTTGATTTATTTTTTTGTTTAAATTTCTTTATAAAATCAAACTTTTAAGTGAATAGTTCAATGAAAAAAATTATAATTTTTTGCATTATAGCATCGATTAGCCAAACGCTAATAGCTCAAGAAGCTTCCGATTTAAAAGCCAATGAAATTGCTGATAAAGTAATGACGGCTATGGGTGGGAAAAAGGCTTGGGATGAAACTCGTCATATTACATGGAATTTTTTCGGAGCAAGAATCCTTACATGGGATAAATGGACAGGCAATGTAAGAATTGATTTTCCAAGAGATAAGTCAGTAATTTTAATGAACATTAATACTGATACTGGAAAGGTTTTTAAGTACGGAGCCGAACAAACTGCCGCCGATTCTGTTAAGAAATATATGAAGACAGGCAAAGGTGCTTGGATTAATGATTCATATTGGTTGACGATGCCGTTTAAGTTAAAAGATAATGGCGTAACACTCAAATATTTGGGTGAAGATAAAACCGAATCAGGTAAAGAAGCGTATTTATTGCAGATGACTTTCAAACAAGTGGGCAATACACCAAATAATATGTATAAAGTTTGGGTTGAAAAAGAAAGTAATTTACTTACTCAGTGGTCATATTTTGCAAAATCAACTGACGAAAAACCAGGTTTTACTCGCCCATGGACAGAATATAAATCTTATGGCAAAATAATCCTATCAGGCGAGCGTGGAGACCGTGATTTGACAGAAATTAAAGTTTTTGAGGCTTTACCCGAATCAATTTATTCTGATTTCAAAAAGCCAAATTTCAGCGACGCAAAAGAATATAACAAGAAAAAAGATAAAATAGAGTTTTAAAATTAAGAATTAAGACGGGGTCGCCCGAGCGATTTAGAATTTTAAGTTTTATACCTCCCCCATTCTTTTTTCTTCATTCTTAAATAAATTGAAGACATGGTTGGAAAAACAGGTGTTTTGATAGTAAACTTAGGTACGCCCGATAGCCCGAGGGTACCTGATGTAAGAAAATATTTACGAGAATTTTTAATGGATGGTCGAGTGATTGACTTTCCTTTTATTCCTCGTTGGGCATTGGTAAATTTAATTATTGCTCCGTTTAGAGCTCCAAAATCAGCCAAAATCTATAAAGAACTTTGGACAGAAAAAGGTTCACCATTAAAAATTTATGGTGAAGCCAACGAAAAGCAACTACAAGCTGCTTTGGGTAATGAATACGTAGTAAAATTGGCTATGCGTTACCAAAGTCCAAGCATCGAATCTGGTTTGGCTGGGTTTAAGCAAATGGGCTTGAATAATATTATTGTCATTCCATTTTTTCCACAATATGCTTCGGCTTCAACTGGTTCGGTTTATGAAGAAGTAATGCGATTAGTTACAAAATGGCAGGTAATTCCCGAAATTAAGATAAAAAACTATTTCTATCATTACCCGAAATTTATCAAAGCATTTGCCAATAATGCTAGAAAACACCTTGATAAAGAGAGTTTTGAACATATTGTCTTTAGTTATCACGGTTTGCCTGCTCGCCAAATAAGGAAAGGAGATTGCACAGGTGAAACTTGTAAATTGGGTAGCTGTTGCGATACGATTCATGCTCTTAATCAGCATTGTTATAGAGCTCAATGCTTTGAAACTACCCGACTTTTGGTTGCAGAATTAGGTTTGGAAGAAGCTACTTATACAACTTGTTTTCAGTCGCGTTTGGGGCGTGATCCTTGGGTACAACCTTATACGGATGATATTGTTAAGGATTTAGCAGAAAAAGGTATCAAGCGAGTTTTGGCATTTTCGCCTGCTTTTGTGGCCGATTGTTTGGAAACAACGATTGAAGTCGCGGAAGAATACAAAGAAATGTTTGAAGAAAAAGGCGGTGAACATTGGGTACTCGTTGAAAGTTTGAATGATTCTGAAGCATGGGTGGATTTATTGGTTGATTTGGTGAAGGAGTAAAAAGAAATAGTGGCCCGAAACATTTTTTTATCAGCATGGAAATAGGAATAGATAGTTTTGCGGCGGTTTTAAAAAATAACCAAGGCAATACGATAAGTAGCGAACAGTCGATAAGAGAATTACTTGAAAGAATACAAAAAGCTGATGAAGTTGGACTTGATGTTTTTGGAATTGGCGAACATCATCGCAAGGAATTTCTTGATTCAGCTCCAACAATGATTTTGGCTGCTGCTGCTGCTCGAACTAAACGAATAAAATTGACAAGTGCTGTTACGGTTTTGAGTGCCATCGACCCCGTAAGAGCATTTCAAAGTTTTGCTACGCTTGACTTAATCTCACAAGGCCGTGCCGAAATGGTGGTTGGTCGAGGCTCGTTTACCGATGCTTTTCCATTGTTTGGTTTGAAATTGGAGGATTACGACGAGCTTTTCACCGAAAAATTAGAACTTTTACTCAAAATCAGAGATAATGAAATAGTAAATTGGAAAGGAAAGTTTCGCCCTGCGTTGTATAATCAAGCGATTTATCCGAGGCCTCTGCAAGAAAAATTGCCAATATGGATAGGAGTGGGTGGAACTCCGCAATCTTTTGTACGTGCAGGAAGTTTGGGTTTGCCATTAATGGTGGCTATTATTGGTGGAGAAACACACCGTTTCAGACCGTTAATTGATCTTTACCGAAATGCAGGTTTGAAGGCAGGACATTCGCTCGAAACTTTGCAAGTTGGCTTACATTCACTCGGTTATGTTGCCGAAACTACCACGGAAGCCTATGAAGAATTTTACCCAGGTTATGCTGAAATGTTTACTAATATAGGTAAAGAAAGGGGCTGGCCTCCAGTTCAGCGTTCACATTTTGATTCACAAACAACTAAACTCGGAGCATTTTTGATTGGAAATCCAGAAGAGGTAGCTGAGAAAATTCTTCGTCACAGCGAAGCATTAGGTGGAATATCCAGGGTAACATTTCAAATGGATAATGCAGGTTTGACGCACGAAAAGCTAATGAAAGCCATAGAATTGATTGGAACAAAAGTTTCGCCTATGGTAAATGGAAAATAAATAATTATGTTTAAAAAAGGCTATATTCTCTAAGAATAGAGCCTTTTTTGCATTAAATACCTACTAATTACAACCTTGAATCTGTGCCACAAACACACTTCCAGTTTGGGCTTCAAATCCAGTATTTAAAGAAATAGAATTTCCCGCTTTGTAGGTTACTTTTGCTGGTGCAATGACTTTATTGCTTGCATTTATTGTTTGGGCAGCCTGCAGGATTGAAGTTCCAGTCGAAATATTAGATGTAATTGAGTTTGTTTGTGGTAGCACTATCACCTGATTTGTAGCCACTCTTGCACTCTTACAATTTGTATTTTCACAAGAAGCATAATAAGTTATGGTGGAAGCAGGTGTTTGGCTTAGCCCTGTACCAGTTCCGAGACTTGCACCTCCAGTTGCTGCCTTATACCAAGTGATAGTTCCAGTAGCACAAGTTGCAGCCAAAGAAACTGAGCTTCCTTCACAAATATTAGTATTATTTACTGAAACAGTAGTCGGAATTGTCGGTTGTGCCGTGACATTCACCTGATTTGTAGCCACTCTTGCACTCTTACAATTTGCATTTTCACAAGAAGCATAATAAGTTATTGTGGAAGCAGGTGTTTGACTTAGTCCATTACCAGTTCCGATTGCAGTTCCACTAGTTGAAGTATTATACCAAGTGATAGTTCCAGTAGCACAAGTTGCAGCCAAAGAAACTGAGTTTCCTTCACAAATAATAGTATTATTTACTGAAACAGCAGTCGGTTGAGTAGGAGCAGGAGTTACACTTATGGAAACGCTTGAAGTTCCAACATTCAAGCCAACTAACTTATAGGTCCAAGGTAGTGGATTGTCTCCACTTCCAGATGTAGGGGTAGCTGCATAACTTGATAAAACTAGCGTGTAAGTACCAACAGCCAAATTAGTTACTATTTTTGATTTATAGTCGCTTGAACTAATATCATCATTGAATGCCAATAAATTTGTTAGCGGGCTTGCTGCATTAAAACCTCCTGAGCCATACAAAAATATAAATGAATCAATAGAGCTTGGGCTTGTAACTGCTCCGTCGGCATCCGCAAGGCTAAGTGTAACGCTTCCAGCTTGAAATACGTTAAAAGTATGCGATTTGTAACGAGTGTTTCTACCTGATAATGAATTTAAATCGACAGGGCGATTAAATGTTGGGTCACTCGTCGCTAATACTCCATTAAATTCGATGTTTGAAGTGCTTGCCTTTGGGCAGCCATTTATTAAACAAGCAGGAAAATAGTTATTGGTTGAAGTGGCAGTTAGACTAAAAGGACTTCCGGTTCCGACAGATGCCGTGCCAGTTTGTGATGAGTACCAAGAAACTGTTCCAGCCGCACAGGTGGCAGATAATGAAACTGTGTTGCCAGCACATACTGTGGTAGTTACACTTGGAAGAACATTTGTTGGTGAGACAACTGCAGATTGTACTGTAACTACAACATCAACGAATAAGCTTTGACAATTACTACTTTCACATC
Organism: Emticicia agri; assembly: GCA_945860265.1. Lineage (GTDB taxonomy): Bacteria > Bacteroidota > Bacteroidia > Cytophagales > Spirosomataceae > Emticicia > Emticicia agri_A. Next base: position 9,452 of record CAMAQF010000097.1, read on the forward strand.
TAACTTTATATGTGGTGTTTGACGAAAGATTTGGGGTAATGTATGGTGAACCAGAATATAAAAGTGTTGTAGAATTTGAGCTGTACCATTTTTGAACTCCGGTTGTGCAAGTTGCAGATAAAGATGTATTTGCGTTATTACAAATTGTCGGATTTGAAGTTCCAGTGGGTGCAGAGGCTGATGCGGTCACTGTTACCTGAACACTGACAAAATTACTTAAACAACTACCATTTTCACATCGAATTTTGTAGGTGGCGTTTGCTGTAAGGCTTGGTGTCACAAAAGGGGAACCTGTTGCTTGTAATGAAGTTCCAGCTGAATCATACCATTTAGGTGTACCAACTGCACATGCAGCTGTCAATGAAGCACTTGAATTTGCACAAATACTATTCTGATTATTACTGTAATTTGTCGGGTCGGTAATTACTGTTAATGTGCTTGTTGCTACTCGTGTGCTTGAGCATGAGCCAACTTCGCAAGCTGCATAGTAGGTAATTGTACTTGTTGGATTTTGTATTAATCCGCTGCCAGTACCTAAATTAGTGCTACTTAACTGTTGATTATACCAAGTAATAGTTCCTGAAGCACAAGTTGCAGATAGTGTTACGCTAGAACCATTGCAAATACTGGTTTGACTCACTGAAACGTTTGTTGGGGCTGATACACTTCCAGAAGCACAAGTAATTATAAAGTTATTGTTTGAAATGTCGAAGAAAGCTTTGCCTGAACCTTTTACCATGATGCGAGCAGCATTTGTTGAGATATTTGGTAGAGTCACATTGGCTGTTCCCGAATTCAAAGCATTAGCGGCCAGTGTAATTGGATAAGTTAATCCTCCATCTAATGATAGTAGAATATCAACATTACTACAATTTACAGGAGCTAAATTGGTATTGGCAACATTCCAAGTTACTGTTTGGGTACTTAGTCCAGCCCACGAAATTCCTGTGGCACTTGGAATATTTATTATGAGAGGGCCAGAATTTTCGTCAACGGTTAAAGTTATATCTAATCGGTCATTTGCTCCTCCTCCCGTGGCATTATCTCTAACAACTAATCTGAAATTGAGTGTACGTGCAACTGTTGGTAAAACCTCCCATTCTGGAGTTGTATTATTCACTAAGTCGCTTAGCCTCGGAAAATATCGAGTTCCACTGATTGTCGGAGAAAAACCTCTAAAACTAGGTCCACCAGTAGCAGTACCAACTGGAGGTTGAGTAGCTACTTGAGTATCCATTTGATCCCAACAATAGGTAAGTAAAGCATTACCGTCAGCATCGGTTGCTACGCCAGTAAGCATAAAAGGCGTTCCTTTGGGTATTGTTTGACTTACAGTATTTGAAGTAATACTTGGCTTTGCGTTTGTATAAGTAGGCTTGGTTGAACATGCATTTCCAGAACCAGTAATAAAAGTGTGAATCTCACTCAAATTTCCACCATGAAAATGTGCATCGCTATTATTTTGCACATTTGGTGCACAAATACCTGCATAACCCATAATGCTATAACCACTTCCAGGTTCAAATGCAGTCGAAGAATTACGGTTACAATTATTATTTTGTGTATGATTTCCCCCAAATTGATGACCCATTTCATGGGCAACATAATCAATATCAAAAGGATCTCCAACGGGCGAACCTGAACCTGTAACACCACCTCCTTTTAATGACCCACAAGGACCATTCAAGTAAGCTACTCCGCCACCACCAGTGCTAAATACGTGTCCAATATCATAGTTTGCACTGCCAATTACTAAATTATTATTTAGATTGTTGATATTTTCAGTAAGCATTGCACTGCCATTATTATTAGTGTAAGGGTCGGTTGTAGCATCGGTGTAAATAACCAAATTGTTATTCGCAATAATATTCATTTTAACTGCAAAGTCTCGCAAAAAAACGCCATTTACTCGATTCATAGTGGTTACTTGAGCAGCTAAAGCAAGGGCTACCGTTCCTCCGTGAAAAGCAGTGTATTCACCAGTAGCAGCTAAAGCCAGGCGATAGTTTCTTAATACACCATCTCCGATTGAAGCGTTTATACCTGTTGGAAAATTGACTTCTTTATTTGGCATTGGAGCAATTGGCGTATCAATAGCAGGTTGTTTGATTTGGTCAATTCCACAGGTAAAACTTTTTTTGCTTGCAAAATCTTTTTTGTCGTACGAAATATAATAGTCGATGGTGGCTGTGCTGTAAGGGTCAATAAAAAATGTCCCTTCGGGCGATAAAATCATGCCATGAAAACCTCTCTGAGTAAAATCCAGCCGAGCCGTTGTTGCCGGATTTTTAAGACTATATCCTGAATAAGTTTTTATCTCAGGGAATTTCTGAGCAAGTGCTGCCTCCATCATTGGCGATTCGACAATCATAAACTCTTCAAAAGTACCGTCGGGCAAGGGCAATTCTAAAAAACTACTGATGCCTTTGGCAGCTATCGTAAACTCAAGAGGAGTTTTGTTAAGGAATGATTTAATCGATGCAACATCAAGTTTTAGGACTTTATACTTCTGCGGATTTATTTGTTTACTACCAAATACTATAGGTTCATCATCAATATTTTGCCACATTTTTTTTTGGGCAAATACTGTTTGAGATAGAAACAGAAAAATAAAAAAGTTCAATCTTTTAAAAAAAAACGAACTTGTGGGTCTTATGAAAAATTTCAAAAGTTATGTTTGATTTTTGTTTGATTGGGATAAATTGTAAAATTAAGAGATTTATATAAAAATTTGGCAAAATATTGATAACTTTTCCCATTTTTTGTCTTTTAGCAAAAATGTCAGAGTATAATTTTACCTTAGAGTTACCTTTTCACCACGCTATAATACAATTTTTTTATACATTCTTCCCAGCCTTCATCAGAAGTTATCAATGTAAGGTTTTTATTCATATGTTTTTCTTTATTTAGTTATCAATCTTAGAATTTAATTTTATAGAGGTTAAAAAACATTAACCGGCCTTCAAGATTCCAACCAATTTCCACAAATCGGCTTCAGTATTATAAACATTTTGAGAAATGCGAATGGCAACACCACGATTGGAAACAAAGATTTTATTGGCCGAGAGTTTTTCTGTAAATACTTGATTATGTTGAACGCCGCCCGTAATAGATTGCGGCAAAGAAATGCCGAGTAAATGATTAGCTCGATTAGCGGAATCCTCAACCCAACATCCTAATTCTTGTAGAGCAGCCAAGGGTTTTTCGATAATTTTGGCACAGTAATTTTGCATATTGTTTACGCCCCAATTTAAAATCTGCGAAAGAGAATCTTCCAGCATTGGGCCTTGAATAAACTGTGAATGTTCGCCCATATTATAACGTTGTGCTTTTGGTCTATATGCTCGCTCATAGCGTATAAGTTGTGAAAAATTATCACTTTCGGCTCGGTGCATCCAAGATTCTTCGATGGGTACTCCTTCATCAAAAAACTCTCCGAAATAAGCCAAACCAATGCTATAAGATCCTAAAAGCCATTTATATCCAGCACAAATTAAAGCATCGGGCTGAATTTTCTGACTATCAAAATCAAGTATTCCGACCGATTGAGTTCCATCTACGACAAATAAAGCACCCACTTCTTTACAGCGTTTTGAGATGGCTTCTAAATCAAACTTTACACCGTAAATCCAATGGATATGCGGCACAACGACCATTGCGGTTTCGTTGTTGATACCTTCGATAATTGACTGATTCCAAAGTCCCCCGCGATTTTCGAGGGTATCTGGTTTGACAATAGTTTTATATACTAAATCATGTTTTTGACACACACGGTCAAACGCATACACATTATTCGGAAACTCATCTTGAATCTGGATAATGTATTTTTTAGTTGAAAGATTATTAATACGATGCACATTATTTGCTACAACTGCCATTCCGTAGGATACTGAAGATATTACCGCTATTCGCTCATAGTCATGCTCGTTGACGAGTTGAGCGAAAAGTTTTTGTACTTTCTGGGGCAAAGTAAAATGGTCGCTACCTTTGATCAAGTGTGTATGTGATGCCTTTAGTTGAATACCTTCGATTCCTCTTTCGACTGAACTTTTGAGGGTAGGAGAGTAGGCTGCACCATTGAGATAGGTAACATCTTCTTCTATAGAAAAAAGATGCTTTTGGCATTGTAAACTCATTTGTTAGTAATTTAAGATTGGTGCAAATTGTTCGACGGTAAAACTAAGAAAACAATTTGCAACAATATGAAACAAGAGCAACAATTTTAATCGTATCGCTCAGGTTTGTAGAGGTCGATTTCGATACTATTTTTTTGATTGTCTATAATTTCTTGAACCAATTTGCCTGTAGCCGGGGCAAGACTCAATCCCATCATGGCGTGGCCTGAGGCAATTACAAGATTTTTGTATTTATTCGTGCGACCGATATAAGGCAAACCATCGGGCGAACATGGACGTAAGCCATACCAAACTTGTTCTTTTTTTGGTATATCTATCTGATAATCAGGAAAATAATTCGGTACTGCCTTGATGATTCCACGCACACGATTCATATTAATTTTGTCGTTCAAACCGCCAATTTCCATCGTTCCACCAAAACGTATTAAATTGTCAGACATAGGGGTAATCGCAACTCTCGCTTCCAATAAAATTGACGGAATATTGAGTTTTTTGCCTTCATTCTGATCATAGGTTACGCTATAACCTTTTCCTGCTTGCATCGGTAAACCAATATTGAGCATATCTGCCAAAAGTGGAGACCATGAGCCAGTAGCGATAATTAAGTTATGAGTTATAAGTTCTGAATGGTTCGCCGTGCGATTCTGAGTTGTATTACCTACTATTTGCTTAATCTTTGTTTTTTTAATCTCACTTTTTTCAAAATCAAAGCCAGTTACTTCAGTATTGTAGAGGAATTTCACGCCTTTATTTTGGATGTGTTTTTTTAGATTTTTTACTAATTGGTTTGGATATAAATGGGCATCACCTTCATAAAAAATTGCACCTGCAACATCTGGTTTTACTTCTGGTTCAAATTCGTGTAATTCTTTGGTAGAAAGGATTTTTGTTTTCAATCCAAGTTCGTTTGCTTGCTGGGCAACTTCAATTTCTTCTTTAAAACTATGTTCGGTTTTGCAGAGCATCATTAAACCTTTTTCTTCAAAAGCAAAATCGAAATCAGGTGTTTTTGCTAAGTCTTGATACAAAGTTTTGCTCAACAAACTAATATCCCGGAGGGCGGGCATTGCTCGCTCGACTTTTTTTTTAGTAGCCGCTTGATAAAATTTCAATCCCCAAGAGAGTAAATCAAGATTGAGGCGAGGTTTCACATAAAACGGACTCTCAGAATTGAACATCCATTTGATACCCTTTTCAATCATACCTGGCACTGCCAATGGAATAAAATGACTCGGCACAATCATGCCAGCATTACCCATTGAGCAACTATCTTCGCCATTTGAGCGTTCGATAATCGTTACTTCATGTCCTTGTTGGTTGAGGTAATATGCTGAAAATAAGCCAATTACTCCACTGCCGATGATGGTTGTTTTCATGTTTTAGTTGATGATTTCTTGAATCTTAGTTTTAAACCATTTGGTTGAAACTAATTTCTCTTTGCTTAAATTTAGCTTTGCAATAGTACTTTTATTGAACTGGTCTTTCATGTCGAAGAATTTGTAGAATCGTTCTAATTCATTACTATCCAAATCTTCTCCAATAGAATCCAAATCGTTTGACTTCAATTTGTCGTTTGTTTTGAACTCCTCATAAGTTTGCCTTGAAGACACAACAGTCATTAAAATACTTTTTATTTTTTTAT
>CAMAQF010000098.1 GCA_945860265.1 Emticicia agri
CCCCGGAACAGTTTCCCGTTCGTCAGTTTAGCAAACTGGTGGTTTCAGCCACTCACCCATCTCACCAACGGGACTGCAAATATAAATTCAAACGCATTAAAATGGAAGTGATTCGCGATTTTTTTTAGATATTTTTACTTTTAATTCTAAGTATTTGTTATGTAATAGATTAAATACTGTTTCGTCTGTTGTATGATCCTTTATCCATTACATCGCTATAGAATTTCATTTTGAAAATTTCAAATCCTGTGATGTATCATATTTTATACGTTAAACCAAAGAAAGGTATCGGATAATAGGTCCTTCTATTTTTTGTAGCAATTTCTTCATAATTCATTGTTGCGGGATCGTATATATAATCATAATCAGTAAACACTGAACTAAAAGCCATAACGCCAATGTCCCATGCTACCCTTTTTCCTGAGTAAATTCGAATGCCAGGGCCACCCAAAACAGTGGGTGTAACGCCGTCATTTAAATAAAATAAATCGAGCATTACGCTCACTTTATCTGAAATACGCTTATTTCCAGACACCGATCCGATGAATAATCCCTGAGCGTCTCCTTCATTATCATCTGCAAATCCATAACCTGCGTTGAATGTTACGTTCTCTTCAGTATTACCAAAGGTAATATTTCCGAAGCCAATGCCCACTACAGGTGAGCTTGGTGACCACCATATTCTGCCGATTTGACCACCAAAACTTACATGCACATCGTCTGCAATTTTCTCGCTCCACTTTGCATTTATAAGCAAAGGCATCAATAAAACTGAACTGGTAACACCAACAGAGAATTTGTCGGATATTCCGTATTGTACCTGGACTAAAGAGAAATAGGTAATGTTGAAATAACCCGTATTTTTTTCGATTGGCAAAGCCGATGGGGAATAGAAATATCTCGATGGATGGGGGTTTTTATGAATCAATTTCGCATCCAAGAAATCTGTCTTTAAGGCCAATCTTCTGGATTTTAAGGTGTATTTTGGTAATATGATTCGACCTTTATTATCGGTTAAAACAACAATCTCTCGGTCATCTTCAGAAACCAATTTACCCGAAATTAGTGTCCCATCATTCAATTCAAAAACATAAATTGTATCATTTGGTTCTGTTGCTTCACCTTTGTTTTGGATATCCAACAGTTTTAGCTTTTTTGATTTTATCGTATATTTTGGAACTATAATTTTACCGTCGTTTTTGGTTAAAATGGTGACCTCTCTGCTATCGTCGGAAACTAGAACACCGGTTATTATACTTCCATCATTCAATTGAAAGTCATAAATTGAATCATTTACATTACCAGATTGCTGCGCAAAAATGGAGTTAGGAATAACTATTAGAATAAAACAAATAATAACGGCAACGATACCAGTTTGAATTTTTCCCTTGGATAAATAAAAGTAATTTTTCATGTGTTTTTAAGAATTGATTGAATACAAACTTAATCTTCAATACTTCACTTAAGTTGCATTTTTTGCAATTCGTTTTATTAAATTTAGTAAAAAATGCAACTTGGGTAAGAATTGCACTCTAATATCTACTTAATTTAGCGATTAGCACAATAAAACATCCCCCAAAACCCGAAAAAGAGTTTTTAAAGTCTGTAAGTTATATTTATGTAAGGCCATGGATTTTGGCTTACCCACCTGTAATTGTATTCCCATGATTTAGTGATTTTGTTAAACTCCCCCTGCACAAGTCTTTTTTCGAGTAATGAAAATAAACCAATATCCCAAGTGGCTTTTTTACCCCTTGATACCCTAATGCCACCAGCACGTAAAATACTTATGGCTGGACCATCCCTAAACATAAATAGACATTCACCCATAAAACTTTTTTTGGGGGATATTCTTTTTATTCCGCTCAAAGAAATAATTTCACTGTGTTTTGTATTTCCGGGATTATATACAAATCCTTTGCCCATGCTGATGGTAAAATTATTTTCAATACTTCCTTTCGTTACTGTCGCATAAATTGCACCGTTTAACTCAGTCGGATTGTACCAATCGGATTTAAAGAAGTCTCCGCTAATGGCGGCGTGAACATCTTTAAAAAGCTTCATGGAATAGCGGGCATTTAGAATGAAAGGAAAAAGGACAAAACTAGTGGTAATACCCATTGAAAAATGTTCAGTGAAAGCGTATTGCGATTTGCAAGAGAAAAAAAATGGCAGACTCAAATATCCAGTTCCTTTTTTTAGGGGTAATGCAGATGGTGAAATATAATACGTGTATGGATATTCATTCTTGAAAATAAGTTTGCCATTAACAAAATCGCTTTTATTTGCAGTTCGTTGAGCAATTATTCGATATTTGGCAATGGTATCCTTTGTGCCCCTAGAAGTTAAAACGACGAATTTTCGCTCGTCTTCGTTTAGAACAGAAGCTGCTATTCGTTGTCCGTTCGTCAATTCAAATATAATCAGGGAATCTATTGGCGTATAGACCTGTGCTATACTGTGTTTTGGGTAATAAAACATCAAAATAAGGAAGCTCAAATACGCAAAATACTTCTTATGTATAAAAAACTCCATGATTTGATTCAATTGTGTTTAAAACACTGTTTGTGCCACTGTTAAACAAATATAGATTGTTTTGAGAAAAGTAGTGAACCTTTGAATTGTTTCTATTGATTAAAATAGATGTCATTTGGATTTAGTTAAAATCAAAAACACGATAAAAATTTTAGAAGGGTAGAAGTTGATTTTCAACTGGAAATTCTTTTATAATGAGTTTAAAAAGAGTAAATATTGTACATAGAAATCAGGTTGTTTCTGAAAATAAAAATAGCAAAAAAGGCAGTCGGTTGGACTGCCTTTTTTGGACAAATTGTAAAAAGTGCACTATACTAAAATCAACTTGTGGGAAAATTGAATCCTGATTGTGCATTGGAGCATCGTATCGTAGACCCCAAAGACCAAAGAAATCAGGACTTAGGAGAGACAAACACAACGATATCCCGGTCAAAATAAACTGAGTATAACTCCTAATTTCAAATTGATTTGCGGGGTTATTGATTTTTTAAGGCATATTTTTGGTTGAACCAATTCAGATTTAAATCTTATAGGTAACGCCAAAAAATGGGAGTGGAAAGAGTAAATTCAGCTCCTTTTTTTGTATAATCTTTTGTTGTTCATAATCGAAAACGTCATATTTGTTTTCTTGTCTAAACACCATTACACCTATGTCCCAAGCCGCTTTTTTACCAGTATAAATACGGATTCCAGGTCCGCCCATAACAATGGGGTCCATGGCTTTGCCATCGATGTAAAAGAATTCTCCCACCAAACTGATTCCTTCGCTTAGTCTTTTATTCATACAGAATGAAGATACAGCAATGCCATGTTTATCTTTTGATCTTGATCCGTATCCTAAGTTTACTGTAATATTTTCCTCGGCATCTCCAAACGTAACATTGCCAAATGCAAGACCAACGGTTGCATCATCACCCCACCATAGTCTGCCTACTTGTCCTCCAATACTCACATGGACTTTGTCTGTGATTTTTTCACTCCATTTAGCGTTAATTAACATGGGTTGTAAAAACAGCGTCGCAGTAACACCTACAGAAAGTTTATTGGTTAATCCAAATTGACCTTGATAAACGGTAAAGTAACTGGCATTGATATAGCCTGTATTTTTTTTCATGGGAAGGGCAGAGGGAGAATAAAAATATCTGGATGGATGCGGATTTCGGTGAACCAATTTACCGCGAACAAAATCTTCGGGTTGCGCCAATCTTTGATTTTTAACGGTATACTTAGGAATAACAAGTTGTCCTTTCTCTTTGTGATTAAGCGTAATTTCTTTGTTATTTATACTTTCAATTTCCCCTTGTATGAGGGTACCGTCATTTAGCTCTAATATAATTACTGAATCTATGCTTTCATTGTGGTTTTGACCATATAATTGATTTTGAGCAAATGTTATGACAACAGATAAACTCATAATTCTGAGCCATTTTACAAATGGACTTACTGGATTAAATTTTGTTTTTTTCATAAGGGTTAAATTGAAGATTGAATTGAAGATTTTACTTTTTTACGGGGTTTGATTTTCCGTAAATTGAGATTAAGACGGGACGTCATTTCCCCCAAAACGGGAAAAATTTGTAAGATAAAAAGAATGATTTTTTTCATGTTCGTATTATTTAAGTACAATGCAAACCAACGGCTGTATGGTTTCATTTTCATTGCAACTATTCCAAATCCACTTTTTTTTATTTGTAAAAAATGCAACTTTTTTTTTAAGCGTCATTTACCGACCTTTGCACCTTATAAATCAAAGCATGAGTCAAGTATTAATAACCCTTCCAGATGGAGCAGTGCGTGAATATCCAAAAGGAGTTACTCCAATGGAAATCGCCAAATCAATCAGTGAAGGGTTGGCCAGGAATGTCCTTTCCGCTAAAGTGAATGAAAAAGTGGTAGATGCAAGTCTACCAATTATGGAAGATTCTCTTGTAAGTTTATTAACGTGGAAAGACGATGAAGGCAAACAAACATATTGGCACAGTTCAGCGCATTTGCTTGCTGAAGCACTTGAAGATTTGTATCCAGGTGTAAAATTGGGAATTGGACCGGCCATCCAACATGGGTTTTATTACGACATTGATTTCGGTGATTACAAATTTTCCACCGATGATTTTGAGCGCGTAGAAAAAAAGATGGTTGAACTTTCCAAAGCTTCCAACGATTATGTTCGCAAAGAAATTAGCAAGGCAGAAGCCATTGCTTTTTTTGAAGCTAAGAACGATCCGTACAAATTGGAATTGTTGAATGATTTAGTAGATGGATCGATAACATTTTATACACAAGGCAATTTTACCGATTTGTGCAGAGGGCCTCACATCCCCAATACAGGCCACATTAAGGCCATTAAGTTGTTAAATACTGCAGGAGCTTATTGGAGAGGCAGTGAAAAAAACAAACAATTAACCCGTATTTATGGAATAACATTTCCTAAAAAAAGCGAATTAGACGCTTATTTGGAAATGATGGAGGAAGCGAAAAAACGCGACCACCGAAAATTAGGCAAGGAATTAGAAATTTATACTTTTGATGATGACGTGGGACCGGGTTTACCCTTATGGTTACCTAATGGAGGAGCGATCATTGAAGTGTTGGAATCGTATGCGAAAAAAACCGAAAAACAAGCCGGTTATCACCGCGTGAAATCTCCACACATTGCCAAAGAAAGCATGTATTTAAAAAGTGGTCACTTACCTTATTATAAGGAGAGTATGTTTCCTGCCATGGAAATTGACGGCGAGAAATACTATCTAAAGGCCATGAATTGTCCTCACCACCACAAGATCTTTGCAGCAAGCCAAAAATCATACCGCGATTTACCAATTCGTTTGGCGGAGTACGGTACCTGTTACCGATACGAACAAAGTGGTGAATTGTTTGGGTTAATGCGTGTGCGTTCATTGCAAATGAACGATGCTCATATCTATTGTACCGAAGCCCAATTTGAAACTGAATTTCAAGCCGTAAATGCTTTGTATTTAAAGTACTTTGAAAAATTTGGCATCGATAAATATGTGATGCGTTTTTCAAAACACGATCCGTCTAAATTGGGACAGAAATACATGAATATGCCTGAACTTTGGATAAAAACCGAAACAATGGTTCGCAAAGTTTTGCAAAAAATGGGAGTGAATTTTGTTGAAGTAGATGATGAAGCCGCGTTTTATGGTCCTAAAATCGACATTCAAGTTTGGAGTGCCATTGGAAGGGAATTTACGTTGGCAACCAATCAGGTAGATTTTGCGCAAGCGGAACGATTTGATTTGAGTTTCATCAACGAAAACAATGAAAAAGAAAGACCTATTATCATTCACCGTGCACCACTTAGTACGCATGAGCGATTCATTGGGTTCTTGTTGGAGCATTATGCCGGAAACTTCCCAGTTTGGTTGGCACCGAAACAAGCCATTGTGCTGCCTATTTCGGATAAATATGCAGACTATGCGGAAGAAGTTTGTAATTTCCTAAAAAATACCGATATTCGCGCTTCTGTTGATCATAGAGCTGAAAAAGCTGGTAAGAAAATCAGAGATGCTGAGGTAGCTAAAATCCCATACATGATTATTGTAGGCGAGAAAGAGCAAATGGCCCAAAGCGTCTCAGTTAGAATGCACGGCGGTACAGATTTAGGATTAATGGAACTACAGCAATTTGCTGATAAATTATTGAATGAAGCCAGATATTAAGTCAAGAAGCCGCAGAAGAGAAGACCCACACAAGATCAACGAAAAGATCTCTGCAAAAGAAGTTCGTTTAGTGGGTGACAATATCGTTATGGGTGTATATCCTACCGATGAAGCGATTAAAATGGCCTATGAGCAAGGCTTGGATTTGATAGAAATCAGCCCAAATGCAGAACCACCGGTATGCAAAGTAGCGGATTATAAAAAATTCCTTTACGAGCAAAAAAAGAAACAAAAAGAATTAAAAGCCAATGCCATTAAGCAAGAAGTTAAAGAAATTCGATTTGGTCCTAATACCGATGAGCACGATGTGAACTTCAAAATGAAACACGCCATTTCCTTCCTTGAAGATGGAAATAAAGTGAGGGCTTACGTGTTTTTTAGAGGTAGAACCATTGTTTTTATTGAGCGTGGTATAGATTTGTTAATGGGTTTCGCAAATAAACTCATTGATGATGGACATGCAAAATTAGAAATGGAACCAAAAAGGGAAGGTAAAAAGGTTGTTATCCTATTATCCCCCAAAAACCCAAAAAAGTAAAATAAATTAGATTCAACGAATATGCCTAAAATGAAAACACACTCCAGCGCTAAGAAGCGTTTCAAAGTGACTGGAACCGGTAAAGTAAAACGTCTAAAAGCATTTAAAAACCACATCTTGACCAAAAAGTCAACGAAGAGAAAACGTGCACTCGGTAACCCAGCAATGGTGAACGACGCAGACATGGGAAATGTTAGATTTATGTTACGTATCGGAAAATAAAATTCATTAAAATCTGGCCGGAGCCTTTAAGTGCATTTTGCCGCTCAAGCCAATAAACTAAAAAAATATGCCAAGATCAGTCAATCACGTCGCCAGTAAGGCGCGCAGAAAAAAGACCCTGAAATTAGCCAAAGGTTATTTCGGAAGAAGAAAAAATGTATGGACCGTTGCCAAAAACGCGGTTGAAAAAGGTTTAACTTATGCTTACCGCGATCGTAGAACCAAAAAACGCGAAATGCGCGCTCTTTGGATCATGCGTATCAACGCGGCTTGCCGTGAGTTAGGTATCAGCTACTCTCAATTTATGGGCAAATTAAATGCTAGCCCATTGTCAATCAACCGTAAAACTCTTGCTGATTTGGCTGCCAACGATCCTCAAGGATTCAAAGCGCTTTTCGATACTGTAGTGAAAGGTTAATTGTTATAATTTTTAACGAATTAAGACTGTCGATCATCGACAGTCTTTTTTTTTGGTACTTAGTATCACTAAATTCGTATTTTTCCACTCTTATAACCAACTATTTTGACCCGTTTATCGTCTTACATTTATATGTTATCATTGCGTTCATACGTTTTTGTTCTTCTTTTTTGGGGGATGCCTATTTTTGCCCAAACCACCACTCCAGACGATTCCACAGAGTTGGTGCACGTTAAATCTAAAATAACGCAGTTTAAATCTTTTAGCTATCTGAGAGTAACACAACAATACCTCACAAATGAAAATCAATATTTTCTCGATTTAAAAATAGATTCTAGTTTTCTCATTTTTACCCGAGATTCTTTAAATAAATCAATTTTTCATGGTAGGTTATTCGCCGATGAAAATGGAAAATTTGCTTGGACTAAGGGAAGCAAAATTGAAAGAAAAAACATTTCGCTGCGATTTGACGAATCAGGCAAAATAATTGAACTGGTGAATTGGAAAGACTACAGAGATGAATTCATGACCGCTTTGTCTGCCCAATCAAAAGCCAAACTTATTACCAATGAAACTTTTCTGGAACAAAAAGAGATTTTAAATATTGAGGCGAATGTACGTGGACTTGCAATTGAAGATTTAAGTTATTTGTTTGGATTATATGGCGATACTTTCGACTTAAATATTGAATATCTCAGGGTTAAAAAATTGAAGAATCCATTTACGAATCAATATTTAGAAGTATTGGGTAATTTTAAAGGAAGTTATCCGGAAGGTACAAAAAATACCATTCAATTTAAAGCAGAAAATAAAGTTGGAGCCTTACAAAAACAACAATTATTGGAAGAATGTAAAGTTTACATTAAAAAAACAAGTCCAGATAATGAAGCTCCAACAGAAATTCAATCTGTTATTTTAAATTCTGAACAGGATTTTCGTTACAATGCCTCAAAACAAATTATAATAATTGCCAATTTCTCTGATGTTTTAGCCATAAACAAACAGTCTAGAGGAAATATACGGTCATTTAAATTTTGGGATTACACGTTATAAAATATTTAAAGTCCTTTTAATATTAATAATTCATTAAATCTGTATTACCTATATTATTACGGCCTAAAATAGTGTTAGTTTTGCCGAAACACGACAGGGTTATGGCATTAAACAATATTTTAAGTTTCTTTTTACCTAAAGACAGAATTTTTTTCAGTCTTTTTGAACAAACAGCTACCAATGTTGCGCACATGGGAGCAAAGTTTAAAGAATTTGTTTTTGAGGCCGATCCAGCAATTCGTTTTCAAATTAGCAAGGAAATCGAAGATTATGAACACAAAAATGATGAAGTGACGCATCAAATTTTTCAAGAATTGGGTCGCAATTTCATAACGCCGTTCGATAGAGAAGACATACATTATTTGGCAACTGCAATGGATGATGTAGCCGATTATATTCATGCATCTTGCAAAAAAATGCAATTTCATGGTGTGGATCCTAACGACAAAGGAATTCAAAATATGGCCGAAATTATTTGTCAAGGTGCAACCGAAGTGAGCAAAGCCATTATGCAATTGAGGGAGTTAAAAAGACCCGAAAAAATAATGGAATCCATAGTTCGTATTAATAGCTTGGAAAATCACGCCGACAATGTTTTTGACGTAAGTATTCAAGAGTTGTTTGAAACAGAAAATGATTTCAAAAATTTGATACGTAGACGTGAAGTGTATACCGTAATGGAAGTAGCAACTGACAAATGTGAAGATGTGGCGAACGTCATTGAAACCATCATTGTTAAATACGCTTAATTTCATACAATGACGTTAGTCGTAATAATTATAATATTGGCATTGGTATTCGATTATATCAATGGTTTTCACGATGCTGCGAATTCAATTGCTACCATTGTTTCTACGAAAGTACTTACTCCATTTCAAGCCGTTTTATGGGCTGCCATGTTTAATTTCGGCGCATTTTTTCTATTTAAGGACCATGCAGTTGCAAATACCATAAGTAAAACTGTTTTTGAAGTTTATATTAGTTTAGAAGTTATTTTGGCAGGTTTATTGGCTGCCATTTTTTGGAACCTGCTTACTTGGTGGTTGGGCATTCCATCTTCGTCTTCTCATACTTTGATTGGCGGATTTGCAGGTGCTGCCGTCATGCATGGTTTCATGTTGAAAGGAGTAACTCCAATTGGTGAAATTGTTGCATCAGATTCCATCATGAAAACCATTTGGTTTATATTCCTAGCACCAATAATTGGTATGGTAATATCTGCCTACATAACCTTGGTTACTTTAAAACGAAACTATTGGGGTAAATTAAGTTTAATTGTGCTGTCTTCAATTGCCATGTTTTTTATGTTCGATTATTTCATGGATGTTAAAATGGAGGAAAACTTAAATAAATTTTATAAAGTTTCCCAATATAAAAAATCCCTAGAAAAAAATCCAACAGATGTTGTTTTACAACAAAAATATGCTGCTGCTCAAAGTCAATATGATAAAGCCCTAGTTTACCTTCCCGAATATACCAAAATAGGAAAGAAAGAAACGGTTTCAAAAATTTTAACTGTTTCGAATGTGGTGGACTTGGAAGTAGAAAAACAAAGAGAAATTGTAGAGAAAATTCTAGGATTGGAAATTATTAAAAAAGAAGCTTTTTTACATCCAGAACAACAACAAAAGCTAATTGCAACTACAGCTTTGGTGGCATCTTGTAACGAAGATTTTAAAGAGTTTCATAATTTAGGTAAAAAACAAACCGTTTTGAATGTGTCAAAAAAATTGGGTTTGGGAAAAGTACAAGAGAAAAAACTTCAAAAATTATACAGCGTGAACATCCAAAAATCTTTAGCTAAAGAATTGGACAATGCAGACAATCGCATGTTGAATTATTCCATGATGTTGTTTTTTGCAATATTCGCAATAACCTATTATTACGTTGAGAAAATTCGTAAACCCACAGCCGCTAAAATGCAGAATATGTTTAAAAAACTGCAACTATTATCCTCTGCTGCTTTTAGTTTAGGACATGGTGGAAGTGATGCACAAAAAGTAATGGGAATCATTGGTGCTGCACTTATTGCAAATGGAACCATCGTAGACTTTAAAGAAATACCGAATTGGGTGCCTTTGGCATGTTATACCGCTATTGCATTGGGGACACTTAGTGGAGGATGGAAAATTGTTAAAACCATGGGCAGTAAAATTACCAAAGTAACACCTTTGGAAGGGGTTGGTGCTGAAACTGCTGGGGCAATAACCTTATTTATGACAGCGCAAATGGGAATACCTGTTAGTACAACTCATACCATTACGGGTTCTATAATAGGAGTAGGGGCAACCAAGCGACTGAGTGCGGTTAGATGGGGTGTAACACGCAGTTTGATGATTGCTTGGATCATTACAATTCCAATAAGTGCAATTTTGGCTGCAATATTCTACTCAATTATATCCTTGTTTTAAGGAAATTAGACTGTTTTAAAAATTAATTCTGAGCCATTTAAATCTATCAGAATTTTATCGTTTAACTTTATACTTCCCGAAAGAATTGCTTTACTCAAAGAATCCATGACTCTTTTTTGAATGACTCTTTTCAATGGCCTTGCCCCAAATTGAGGGTCAAATCCCAATTGTGACAACCAATCTAGTGCATCTTCAGAAATGTCTACTGTATATCCAATTTCTAACAATCTTTTCTTTAATTGATTCAGTTGTATATTGGCGATAGAACGAACATTCTCGCGAGACAGAGGTTCAAACATTATTAACTCATCAATTCTATTTAAGAATTCTGGTCTAATACTGTGTTTCAATAAGTCAAAAACCTGCAATTTGGTTTTTGCTTGCACCTCGTCTTGATTTTCGCTATCCATTTTTTCGTAATTATCACGAATAATTTCTGCGCCTAAATTGGAAGTCATGATTATAATGGTGTTTCTAAAATTTGCGGTTCTCCCTTTATTATCGGTCAATCTTCCATCGTCGAGTACTTGTAACAATATATTAAATACATCTGGATGGGCTTTTTCAATCTCATCCAATAGAATTACACTGTAAGGTCGGCGACGAATGGCTTCAGTCAATTGACCACCTTCGTCATACCCAACATAACCTGGAGGAGCGCCTACAAGTCTGCTCACAGTATGTTTTTCTTGGTATTCCGACATGTCAATTCTTACCATTGCTTGATCTGTATTGAAGAGATATTCGGCCAATGCTTTAGCTAATTCTGTTTTACCAACACCGGTAGTCCCCAAGAAAATAAAAGAGCCTATCGGTTTTTTAGGGTCTTGTAATCCAGCACGGCTGCGTCTAATTGCATTAGAAAGGGCCTCGATGGCTTCATTTTGACCCACCACTCGTTGATGTAGTTCATCTTCAAGTAACAACAACTTTTCTCTTTCACTTTGTAGCATTTTGGTAACTGGAATGCCTGTCCATCTGCTCACAACCTCAGCAATGTCATCGGCATCTACTTCTTGTTTTACCATCGATTTTCCCTGTTTGCTTTCCCCTAATTTCATAGACAAAGCATACAGTTCCTCCTCGTTGTTTTTGATCAATCCATATCTAATTTCAGCAACCCTACCATAATTTCCATCTCTTTCAGCTTGATCGGCTTCGACTTTTAAATTTTCGATGTTGGATTTTTTTGATTGGATTTGCGCAAGAATATTCTTTTCATTTTCCCATTGGGCATTTAACGTATTTCTTTTTTCGGACATATTTGCAATGTCCGTATTAAGCTTTTCTAGCTTCTGCGTATCATTTTCACGTTTAATGGCTTCTCTTTCAATTTCTAATTGCATTATTTTGCGATTTAACTCATCTAGCTCTTCAGGCACAGAGTTCATTTCTAAACGCAATTTACTTGCGGCTTCATCGAGTAAATCAATGGCCTTGTCGGGTAAAAAACGGTCGTTAATATACCTCTGGCTCATTTCTACAGCAGAAATGATGGCTTCATCTTTAATCCGAACTTTATGATGTGTTTCGTATCGTTCTTTGAGTCCTCGAAGTATAGAGATGGCTTCTTGAGCATCTGGTTCTTCTACCATAACTTTTTGAAAACGCCGTTCAAGGGCTTTGTCTGTTTCAATGAACTTTTGATATTCAGCGAGGGTAGTGGCACCAATTGACCTTAATTCACCTCTGGCCAAAGCAGGTTTTAATATGTTGGCGGCATCCATTGCGCCTTCACTTCTTCCTGCACCAACCAATGTATGTATTTCGTCTATAAATAAGACCACGTCGCCATTGGATTCTGTGACTTCTTTAATCACTGATTTTAGGCGTTCTTCAAACTCTCCTTTATATTTTGCGCCGGCTATTAAAGCACCCATATCTAGGCTAAAGATCTGTTTAGATTTTAGATTCTCTGGAACATCCCCCCGAATAATACGATAAGCCAATCCTTCTGCAATGGCTGTTTTACCCACACCGGGCTCACCAATTAATACTGGGTTGTTTTTAGTTCGTCTGCTCAAAATTTGAAGGACCCTTCTAATTTCATCGTCTCTGCCAATTACCGGATCCATTTTTCCTTCACGGGCAAGAACATTTAAGTTTATAGCATATTTTTTTAAGGCATTAAATTGGGATTCACTGTTTTGGCTATCCACTTTTTTACCGCCACGCATGGCAATGGAAGCTTTTTTAACTTCGTCCTTTTTAAAACCTGCATCTTTTAAAATGGTGGACGCCATGTTTCTGGTTTCCAAAATACCCATTAAAATATGTTCATTTGTTATGAAGTCATCTTTCATTTCGGACATTGCTTTTTCAGCAGCAACGAATACCTGATTAAAATCAGATGACGCATAAACTTGTCCGCCTTGAACCTTGGGATATTGTTTAATTTGATTCTCTAGTATTTTTTCTAGTTGGGATATGTTTGCTCCAATTTTACCCGAAATAAATTGCATCATTTCTGGGTCTTCACGTAAAATAGCCAACAACAAATGTGCAGGTTCAATACTTTGCTGCCCTTCGGCCAACACCATGGATTGTGCCTTGTTAACGGTTTCTTGTGATTTTATGGTTAACTGTTGTGGATTCATGATTAAGCAGCGACAAATTACATTCCAAGCTCAATTTCTTCACGTTTTTTACAACAAAACATCAAATTCGCGCCAAAATGACACATGAATTTGCGTTTTTTAATAAGATTTAGACAGAATGTCGGTTTTGTTATTTGCCTGTTAATCTAAATACGGCATTTGGCGACAATCTAACTTTAAAAAGCATGGAATCATTTGCAGTAGAATCTAGTGCAATTAATCTGTTTTTTAAGGAATGAAAACGACCCCACCGCGGAGAAACCATTCCAGTGCTATCAATGCTCCAACGCGCATGCGAAGGTGCAGGAACCAAACTGGCCAAATAGGTAGATTCTCCCAAAGTAAGTTCACTTGGGTGTTTTTCAAAATAAAAATTACTTGCTTGGCCAATACCGAATATTCCAGGTCCCCACTCAATAACGTTTAAATAAACTTCCATCATTCGTTGTTTGGAAACCACCCGTTCTTTTTCAAATAGCCAAACCAAAATAATTTCTTCGATTTTACGTGCTAATGTCTTTTGCCTGCCCAGATACACATTTTTAACCAATTGCATTGATATGGTGGATCCGCCACGTGCAAATCTTTTTGCCCTGTAATTGTGAATTAAACTAGATCTAAACGCATCAATATAAAAGCCATTATGGTAAAAAAACTGGGGGTCCTCAGACCTCAATATGGCCTTGGTAACAGTAGAAGAGATATCGCCGTAATGTGTAAAATAAGGGTTTGACTCACCAACTGGAAATTGGGTGATTAAATTCCCACTTCTATAAAATTTATAGGTAAAGCTTCCATTCATTTTGGAAGGATCCGCTTTGCTCCATTCTAAAATTTTGAAGTTCTTATCTACAATCATGTTACTTTCAAAAATGGCTTTATGCAACGCCTTTTCATCTAAACTCACATGGAACCGATAATCCATACTCCCTGCTGAGACAATCCCTGCTGTATTTGGAAACAAACCCTCGGGCAAGGAATTGAAAAAGCGCTGTGCTGAAATTTGAGGAATTTTAAATAACAAATCGTACGACTTTTTTTCTCCAAAATTATATTTTAATCCCAAACGCATGGGTAATACATTTAGTACAAAGGCAGAATTTGAATCGAGTGTAATTTCGCGTTTAGAAACGTTCAATATTACATCCCCCGATACCTTAGAAATAAAAATAGACGTATCGGATATCCTTTTATTGTTTGTTACAATATTAGACACATTCCCCATGGCTTTGACGGTTAGACCATTGTCGCCACTCAATTCTTTAATTTGAAATTCTGCTTTCTCAAAATCAAGGGTTCCTCCTAAAACTGGAAGTGTAACTTGTTTGTTATTGGTAGAATGCACACGAACATTGCCAGTTAAACTGCTCTTATCGAACATTCCACTGTAAGCAATGTCTTGTTTAAATTCGCTCATTTCGAAGCTGATTTGACCAAGCAAACTGTCTTTTACATAACTAACTTGTGGCAAAGAAAATTTTAACAAATTGGTGCTATCCTTATATTTAACTCTAAATTTTTGGATATTGAGATAATTGGGTGATTTACCAACAAGTGATTTAATTTGATTAAAGATTGCATTTCCAGTTTTATCTTTTTCTTCAATAACCTCTTCTTCGG
>CAMAQF010000099.1 GCA_945860265.1 Emticicia agri
ACTTTATTCCAAGTTCCAGCTGGATTAGTTACCGAGGTCGAAGGAATCATATCATATAAGGTTCCGGCCTTGTGATTGCCATCTTTTCCTGCCTTAGCATCAGGGTGACGGTCATTATCAAGCACTTGGATTTCAGGAGCTGTCAAGTATGGAACATTGTATTTTTTATCTTCATAAATACCGTAGAAAATACCACTATTTGCACCTTCTGATACATTCCATTCTAATTCTAGTTCAAAGTTTTCATAGTCTTTGTCGGTCACAAGGTCATCACCGTGTTTTTCGCCTTTAGCTTTTCCTGCAAAAGTCATAACTCCGTCTTTAATCGACCATTTATCCGTCATTGGCTGTTCTGCTTTGTTGTAAACATGCCAATTGGTGAAGGTTTTTCCGTCGAATAATTTTACCCAACGCCCTTTTTTCTGTGCAATACTTGTTGAAGTTACCAATAAAATAAAGGCTAGAATTTTTGAAATTGTTTTCATTAAATATTAATTAAGGTTGATTAAATAATAAACAAATTAAGTTAAAGATAAGCTAAGAAGTTTGTTAAAGGAAGAAAAATCGACAAAAAGGGTATTAGTATGGACAAAAATCAATTCAGTAATAAATTAATTTTGCTACTGAAGTTCTGTTAAGATAAACATTGATAGGAAGGTTATTCCTCTACAGCCAATTCTATATTATTATAAATATCGTCTAGTAAAACTTCGCAATTTCTGATTTTGACATGGTTATCGTTTTCATCATAAATATGCAAAATCCATTCAGTAAGATTGTGTCGTCTGAAAACCTCTATTTGCTTTTTGGTTGATGCTACCAAAACGTACTCCTTTAAAGATTCAAGCGTTTGATAGCACTTGAACTTGTCGGTGCGGTCAACTCTGTTAATTCAGAGGCTACTTCTATAATAACTTCGGGGTTTTCGAGTGCATCTAAACCATTACGGGCTTTTTCGTATTTTGCTTTTTGACAAATAATTACTAAGTCAGGGAATGTATAACGATTACAAGCTTCTATTTTCACCAATTGGTCGCTACCTACAATTATAGAACCTGCTTTTTTTAAGCAAGTGAATAGTTCACCAGCAAAATTCATCGCAATGATATTATGAGCAGCTTTAGCCCCTGCCATTGCAACAACTTTTCCTGCTCGATATTCCAGTTTTACATCAGATTTTTCGAGCATAAAAAAATACTCTTCTACTGATACTAATGCTGTATTTGTGGCATGTACTGTCATAGATTTTAATGTTGAATAGGAGCCGAAAACCCTCAACTCCTATTCAAATATAAACAAAAAATTATTATATCCCTAAAACTCTGCGATTTACTGCCTCATCAGCACCGGTAGCTGCAAAATCATCAAATGCACGTGTAGCCACTTCAATAATATGATTTTTAATGAATGGAGCTCCTTCGGCAGCACCTTGTTCAGATGATTTTACACAGCATTCCCACTCCAAAACTGCCCACGAATCGTAATCGTATTGTGATAGTTTCGAAAAAATGCCTTTGAAATCAACCTGACCATCGCCTAAAGAACGGAATCGACCAGCACGGTCTGCCCAACCTGCATAACCACTATAAACACCTTGCTTTCCTGAAGGATTAAACTCAGCATCTTTTACATGGAATGCCTTAATACGGTCATGATAAAGGTCGATAAATGCCAAATAATCAAGGTGTTGAAGTATAAAGTGACTTGGGTCGTAGTTGATGCAAGCACGTGAGTGTCCGCCCAAATAATCTACAAACATTTCAAAGGTTGAGCCATCGAACAAGTCTTCGCCTGGGTGTAATTCGTAGCAATAATCTACGCCACACTCATCATAATAATTTAAGATTGGTTTCCAACGATTGGCCAATTCTTTGAATGCAGTCTCAATTAAACCACTCGGGCGTTGTGGCCATGGATACAAGAAAGGCCAGGCCAATGCTCCCGAAAAACCAACGTGTGATGTTAAGCCAAGATTTTGTGAGGCTTTTGCACCCCATCTGAGTTGTTGCTCCGCCCATTGGCGACGTGCTGGCTCATCGCCATGTACGGCTGCTGGTGCAAACGCATCATACATCGTGTTATAGGCAGGGTGTGAAGCAATCAACTGCCCTTGAAGATGAGTAGATAACTCGGTGATTTCTAAGCCTTTATCTTTTAATTTGCCTTTTAACTCATCGCAATACGTTTGGCTTTCGGCTGCTTTTTGTAGGTCAATCACACGGCTATCCCATGCTGGTAATTGAATACCTTTATAGCCGAGATTTGCCATATAATCGGCAATTGTATCGAGTGAATTAAATGGTGCTTCATCGCCCATAAATTGAGCAAGAAATATCGCTGGTCCTTTTATTGTTTTCATTTTTTGAATTGTGAATTAGTGAATCGCTAGCTAGTGAATAAAAAACAAATCACTAGCTAGCGATTCACTAATTCATCATTAAGTTTTATTTATATTTTTTCTTGATTTTGCTAAGATTGAAAGTATTTCATTACCATCAGCAACTAATTTACTCAATTTTTCTATTGTGAAATTATGTATATCAGTGAACATTTCTAACCAATAAATTGACTCTTCTAATTCTTCAATTACTATGCTAATTTTGGAGTAAAATTCATTTTGACTTCTGGATCTTCTTACCGCACGATAATTTACAGCAGAAGAAGTAGATGACCTAACTAACTGTTTTCAAGTATGTTGTGCAACAAAACCATTTAAAGGTAAAGATTTATATACATCGATACTCCTTGGAGCAAAAGATTTGAGTTTTTTCTCAATACTTTCAGCGAATGCATAACGCTCTTCATCAGTTTATTTTGAAACATATTTCTGAGTCATATCAAATATTCACTAATTCATTATTCGCTCATCGCACGGGCAACCCCGTCACGATTTCATTTTAACCCATTTTGACGAAGACTTGCCCGATGCAATCACCGTTTCTACAAACTGCATTCCTCTGATTCCATCATCAATCGTTGGGAAGTCGAGGTCAAATTCGTTGGGTGTTTCACCATTCATTCGTTTGCGAACTGTGCGGGCAAAGTTTTTGTAAATGTTAGCAAATGCCTCCAAATATCCTTCTGGATGCCCAAACGGAATGCGTGAACTTACTTTGGCGGCTTCGTATAAATCGCCAACCGATGGTTCGAAAATACGCTGTCCATCAATAGATTTATGTCTTAGATATTGAGGTGTTTCTTGGTGCCAGAATAAACTTCCGAGTTCACCGTACACTCTGATATTAAGTCCATTTTGCTCACCGTTAGCAATTTGACTACAAGTCAAAATACCTTTTGCACCATTATCGAAATGCAATAATACATTGGCATCATCATCAAGCTGGCGGCCTTCTACAAAGGTTGAAACATCCGCACAAAGTTCGGTGATTTTCAGGCCAGTTACGTACTCAGCCAAGTTTTCGGCGTGTGTACCAATATCGCCAACTGCTCCAGCAATACCCGAACGCTTAGGGTCAGTTCGCCACTCTGCTTGTTTGTTTGTGCCTTTTTGTTCTTCAGGAAATGACAACCAGCCTTGCGGATATTCAACGATAACTTTACGGATATTTCCAATCGCACCTGCTTGAATCATGGCACGAGCTTGTTTTATCATCGGATAGCCCGTGTAATTGTGCGTAAGAGCAAAAGTTAAACCTGTTTTCTCAATAATATCTTTCAGTTTTCGAGCTTCCGAAAGTGAGAAAGTTACTGGTTTATCACAAATCACATGGAAGCCATTTTCTAAGGCCATTTTTGCAGGGGCAAAGTGCATGTGATTGGGAGTTACGACAGAAATAGCATCCATTCGGTCTTTGCGATGCTTTTCTTTTTGAATCATTTCTTTGAAATCACCGTAACAACGATCAGGGTCAAGCATTAAGTCTTCGCCCGAGGCTTTTGATTTTTCTGGGGTAGAACTAAAAGCCCCACCAACTAATTCGATTTCACCATCAATGGCAGCGGCAATTCGATGAACACCCCCGATGAATGCCCCTCGACCACCGCCGACCATACCTATTCGGATTTTACGAGCCATAGTTTGAATAATGATTAATTATTATGATTAATGTTGAATATGTTGCGATTTACGCTGAGTTTGATAGAATTTTCTAAAGTTTGAATCCTTCTTTTTCGAGAAGTTTTTCGAGCGAAAATTTATATTCGCCCAAAACAACTAATTCTTTATCCCAATTTGCAATAATCCAATCTTGATTTGGACGAGCAATAGCTACTTGTTTTGATGCCGAAAAAAACCAAAAAACTTCTTTTACCCCAAAATCTAACAAACTTTTAGTTTTCATAGAATAATAGTCAAACTCACTTAGACCAAAGCCTTTGGCATCAGCTTCAATATCTATTTCGATAACTGCCAATGGAGGAATGTCAAAATATTTGCCTTTATTTTCCCTGTTTTGTAAAGTTTCCTTATCAAAAATTACAATATCTGATGAAATATTACTATTTTTTGATAAATGGAACCCCGTCTCATTACTCATTGCAAAATACTTTTCATCGTCAATATTTCGCATCAAATATCTCAGAATTACATTAACAACAATTCCTTGTATATCACTTTGTCCCATAATCTCTTCTGTGCTTTTTAAATGATTCATTACGTCCTTATACCCCTTATAATACATAGGTTTTCCATCGTACATTTCATAGATGAGTGATTTTGGAATCTCATGCTTTGCAAAGTGATCACGATAACGTTTTTTCGGTGAAAGAGTCGTTTCCATAAAAAAGAATTTATTTGTGTAGCAATTTACAAAAAACCACAGATTCTTGTCAATTTCGTTGCTAAATTTCTGAAAAAGTGCTGAATCAACAATTAAAAATAGGATTTTCTTTTGAAAAATTTTTAAATATTCTATTTTTACGGTTCAATTAATTCAAAACCCTTAAAACCTTCTAAAACTATGGTAAATCAGAACCGTCTTTTTCTAGGAAGTTGTTTTGCTCTCATCACAACAGCTTTCTCATTTAGTATCCGTGCAGGAATTCTTCCACAATTAGCAACTGATTTTAGCTTAACGGCCGAGCAACTTGGTTTTATTAACTCCATGTGGTTTCTTGGCTTTCCAATTGCTATGATTGTTGGTGGACTTGTATATCACACCATGGGTCCAAAAAAAATTATGATTATTGCATTCGTGTGTCACGCTCTCGGAATTCTTTTGACTCTTTATCCACAAATCTTGGGTGGCTATACGGGTCTTTTAATTTCAACTTTCTTGATTGGTATCGGAAATGGTTGTACAGAAGCGGCTTGTAATCCGATGATTGCTGATGCTTATTCTGGCTCACAAATGAGTAAAATGTTGAACCGTTTTCACATGTGGTTTCCTGGCGGAATCGTCGTTGGTAGTTTACTGTCTAAATTCATGACAGATGGAGGTTTAGGATGGCAGCCACAAATTTGGTTGATTTTAGTGCCAACTTTAATATATGCTTATTTATTTTGGGGACAAGAATTTCCTAAACCTAAAACGGAAGGTGTAACTTCAATCGGAGAAAACCTAAAAGCAATGGCTTCGCCTTTATATATTTTTATGTTTGCTTGTATGGCTCTCACCGCCATTTCAGAATTTGGTCCACAGCAATGGACTGGCCTAATCATGAGTAAATCAGGTGCAAGCCCAATGCTTATCTTGGCTTTGGTAACTGGATTAATGGCAGTTATCAGATATTTTGCTGGCCCAATCGTTGAGAAATTTGACCAAACTGGGGTATTGCTTGGTTCGGCAGTTTTAGCAGCAATTGGAATTTATTTATTTAGTACCCAAACAGGTGCAATGGCTTATGTAGCAGCTGTTTTCTTTGCTATGGGCGTTGCATTATTTTGGCCAAATATGGTTGGATTTATTGCCGAAAAAGTGCCTTTGAGTGGTGCCTTGGGTATGTCAATTATTGGTGGAGTTGGTATGTTTTCTACTTCAATTTTTCAACCAATTATCGGCAATTGGATTGACTCTGCAAAAGCCGAGCAAACAGCTGCCGGTTTAACTGGCGATGAAATGGAATTGGCCGCAGGACAAGCTACACTTAGTACAATGGTAATATTTCCAGCTATTTTGATTGTAGCTTTTGCTATTTTGTTTTTCTGGCAAAAAAGAAAACCAGTACAAGCATAATTGTAGGACAGGTTTTCAACCTGTCAATAAATAATTGATTTTATCAAAAAGCCTTGCTAAGTAATTAGTGAGGCTTTTTGTTTGCAAGTAAAACCCCTTATTTCAAGCGAAATAAGGGATAAGTATTAAATTTCTAACCTTTTCTATTAATTGTGATGTTTGTTTAAAATAATATAAAATATTTTTTGACTTATTTAAATTATACTAATTTTTCTTAATAACAAAAATATTTTTTTATTTAATGCACAGTGTTTTAAAAAATTTAGTTATTCAATGATTTTAGGTAAATAAATAATTAATCATTTGAATGTTTTGTATTAAATTTGAGTAAATTCGATTCAAATAAAATTTTAATATATTATTGATGATTAAAATATCAACTCCAGGTCGTATCTGTCTTTTCGGAGAGCATCAAGATTACCTCTGTTTACCTGTTATTGCTGCGGCAATTTCTCGCAGAGTTGATATGTCTGGCGAGCATCGTGCTGATAAGCAAATTGTCATTCATTTACCAGATATCGGCTCAGAGTTACTCATGGATATTTCGGCTACACGAATCCCCTATGAAAAAAAAAGAGATTACTTTAGAAGTGGATATAATGTGCTGATTGATAAAGGTTTAACTTTCTCAAAAGGTTTAGAATGTACTGTGCGAGGGAATATTCCAATCAATTCAGGCACATCGAGTTCGTCAGCATTATTGGTTACTTGGATTCATTTTTTATCGAAAATGGCTGATATTCCTCAGTCATTTACTTCAAAAGAATTGGGCGAAATGGCTTACCAAGCCGAGGTAGTTGAGTTTGGCGAACCCGGTGGAATGATGGATCATCTTTCTACTGCCATCGGTAATGCAGTATATCTGACATTTGATCCTAAAACGACAGCCGAAGCTATTGAACCAAAACTTGGTAGCTTCGTTTTGGCCGATTCTTGTGAGCCAAAAGACACAATTGGGGTCTTAAAAAGAGCAAAGTTTGCCCGTTTAGCACTCATCGAGAAGATAAAACAGCAATTACCCGAATTCTCGTTACACACTTTTGATTCTGCCGAAAAAGAAAAATTAAAGACGTTTTTGAGCGAAGATGATTATACACTTTTGCTCGGAACACTCAGAAATAGAGATATTTTAAGAGAAGCCTTAGATCTTTTCAAGTCTGATAAAATGACTGATGAAATTTTGGGAAATTTATTGCTTGAGCATCATGCTATTTTGAGAGACGTTTTACAGATTTCTACACCAAAAATCGAAAGAATGCTTTATGCAGCTATGAATGCAGGTGCTTTAGGTGGAAAAATTAATGGTTCTGGGGGGGGAGGATGTATGTTTGTTTATGCCCCAAATGACCCCCAAAAAGTAGCCGAAGCGATTGAAAAAGTAGGCGGTAAAAGTTATTTAATCAGAATTGATGACGGAACCAAAGAACTCATGTTTTAAGAAAAATATGGAGATATTTTGGCGGTGTATCCATATTTCTAAGTCAGTAAAAGTATTTATTTTCTGTAAAATGAAACCGACAACTTAGAAACTTAAGTAGTACTTAGTCAATAGTCTACAGTCCACACTAACATAAAATACTGCCTATCAGTTTTTATGAAAAATAAATTTGTTGATTAAATATATCCAACTGCTTATCCTGCAATTAACCAAATATCATTTTCATTAGTAAAAATAAAATCGAAGGACAAAATAGACAACCCAATCCGGTATAAAAAGTGGCTGTTAATGCTCCATAGGGCACTAATTTAGGGTCTGTTGCTGCCAAACCTGCCGTTACACCACTAGTTGTTCCCATCAATCCTCCAAAAATCATAGCTGTATGTGGGTTGTTGAGTCCTATGTATTTGGCAATAAATGGCGTTCCAATTGTTACGGCTACTGCTTTCACTACACCCGCTGCTATGCTCAGTGCCATCACGTCTGAGTTTGCTCCGATGGCGGCACCCGTTACTGGCCCGACAATGTAAGTACAAGCACCTGCACCGATGGTAGTTAAGCTTATTGCATCGGTATAACCACCGAGTAGTGCGACCACAACTCCAGCCAAAAATGACAAAACGATACCCAAGAAGAGCGATAAAGCACCAACCCAGCCGGTGCGTTTCATTACTAAAAAACTTGCACCCATTGCGGTCGAGACAATGGCAAAGTCACGAAGCATTGATCCTCCCATCATACCAAATCCCGAGAATATTTTGATGTCGGCGATACCTTTTTCGCCTTGGGTATAAACGCCACCGATGTAGGCCAAAACCAAACCCATTAGGATTGCAATGGCTGATGCAGGGATTTTTTTATTGGTTAGTTTATCAGAGATTATGCCTGAAACATAAATGACTATACCCACTGATAGGAAAGCTACCACCAAACCATTTTTTTCGAGGAATTTTGTGATAATTTCCATGTTAGTCGAGTTGGGTATTTTTTGAGAGTTTTGCTAAAAAAGGAATTGTAATGGCACATATAATTATAGGAACAAGGCCTGCTAAAACCGCAATAAATCCACTCGAAAATGCCACTCGCACATTTTGAGTTGCCGACATTGCCACCACGATAGGAATATACATCTGATTCCAAAACATGATGCCATTTTCGGTATTTCGGTCGAGATAGCCTTTTTTATTGATCCAATCGCTGAGGATAATCAACAGTAACATAGCAAAACCAACGCCACCAACATTGGCATCGACTCCAATTGATTTACCCAAAAATTCACCAAAAAGTTGACCAATTACATAACAAAAAGCCAAAATGGCTACTCCGTAGATTATCATAATTAGGTTAGTTATATTTCAATTGAATAGTTTTTTTAAATCATTTTTAGTCACCTTCCCCATGGCGTTACGTGGGAGTTCTTCCACTATTATGTATTGGCGTGGAGTTTTGTAGGAGGGCATTTTTTCACGTATCCACGTATTGAGTGCCTTTAAGTCTAAATTAGGGTGGTTTACGATGATGGCAGCTGCTACGAGTTCTCCCCATTCTTCGTTTGGTATACCAACTACGCTACAATCTTCGATGGCAGCGTTGGTGCGAAGGATTTCTTCAATTTCCAAAGCAGAAATTTTATAGCCACCCGATTTGATGATGTCAATAGAATCACGTCCTAAAATTCGATAATAGCCTTTTTCTACAACCGCCACATCACCAGTTTTAAACCAGCCATCGACCGTAAAAGTCTTTTGGGTTTCTTCGGGTTTATTCCAATATTCCAAGAAAACATTTTTACCCTTTATCTGAATTTCGCCTGCTTGACCACGTTTTACCACAACATTATTTTCATCAACAAGTCGGGCTTTAACGCCCGTAAGTGGTTTTCCAATATATCCAGCTTTGCGTTCGGCTTCGTATGGATTACTAATTCCCATGCCGATTTCGGTCATTCCGTAGCGTTCGAGTAGGGTATGGGTGCTGATTGTTTTCCATTTTCCCATCACCAAAACAGGTAAAGCCGCCGAACCAGAAACCATCAAACGGAATTTGGCAAGCGTATCAGTAATTTGTTTTTGTTGGTCGGCAGGAAGGCTTTCCCAGTGTGAAATGAGTTTAAAATAAATCGTTGGAACGGCCATGAAAATATTTATTCTTCCTTTCCGAAATACTCCAAAAACTCCATCTGCTGAGAAAGAAGGCAGAAATTCAACCGTTGCTCCCGACCACAAAGCACACGAAATTACATTAATAATACCATGCACATGATGTAGCGGTAAGATGCACAAAATATGGTCTTTGGCTGACCATTGCCAAGATTTTACTAAGGTTGAAACTTGTGCTTCAATGTTGGCATGGGTCGTTACGACACCCTTCGGTAGATTAGTTGTGCCACTTGTATAAAGTATCATTGCCTTGCGGCTTGATTGTAAATTTGGTAGTTTTTTTAGTTGGATAGTTGCTGCATCTACTTCGGCTAAAACAATAAAACGAAAGCCATTTTCGGCAACTAATGGCTGTAAGATTTCGGCATATTCAGCACCAGCAATCACTATTTTGGCCATAGTATCTTCGATAACATACTGCAAAGATGGTAAAGGATAACTAATGCATAATGGAACGGCAATTCCGCCTGCACGCCAGATTCCCCATTGTACGCTTACGTAATCGAAGCCAGGTGAAACCATGTATGCTATTCGTGTTTCGTTTAAATCAACTGAATTTTCAAGAAGTAAAGAGGCAAATTGATGCGAAGAGTTAAGTAAATCTTGGTAGTTATATGATTGATTATTAGAAATAATAGCTTGATTTTCTGCCTTAGCGGTAGCGTTTTTTACTAATTTGAGCATGACTGGGCTTGTCTAAATAAGTTTTTAAAATGGGTTTTCTAAGAAAAAAGAATAGCTAAAAGTATGAAAATTTGATGAAATATTTGAATAAATGTCGTAGAGTTTTTGTCTTTCAATTTTCAATAAACTTATTTTTGAATTTGATAAAACTAAAAATTTCATTTCTCCTGTAAAATGCCAATATTTGATTTTAAGGCTAGTTTGAAAATCTAATATTTTACCTTTAAAATAGATGATGTAGTTATCTAAAAAATATTTAAACATCATTGATAAGTACTTGAATTAATTTTATGACAAAGAAAAATCAATTGCAAGAAAAAAGCACATCCACTTTTAGAATGTGCTTTTGAATAATATTTATTGTCTAAATCTTAGTGATGCTCATGATTTGCAGGATTATTATTATACCCATTTGCAAATATGCCAATCATAATGAAAAGGCCAACTACGAAAATAAAAGTATCGCCAAAAAAGAACAGAACTGAAATAATTGCTAAAAAGATAAGCAACATAAGCCAGTCAGGCAGACGTTGAGAGCTTGAATAATTTGCCATAATATATTTATTAGATTTGATTCTGCATGCAATTTATTAAATAAGCTTCAAAATATAAAATTTTACTTAACTTTCTGATAGTAATAGCTATTACCATCGGCCAAAACTGCTCCTAATGGTGTTTTTTCATAAAGAATAATTGACGAACTTGTGTCATCGAAAGTTAAGAACGAATAATTTTGATTTTTGGCAAATACCACTGCTTCTTTTGATTCTGTTCCAAATAAATTTAATTTTTGTACATCAAAATCTGTAGTTTCTGTAAGTTTTCCGTTTATGGTTCTAGTGAATATTTTGCTATTAGCATCAAAACTTATAATTTCAGTATTGATTGCTTTTATTTCGGTCGGCCCCCCAGGCACAGGATAACCAACGCTTTTCTTTGTAAATTGCCATTGTCCATTTATTTTAGCCAATGAGGTTTCTGATGCTTCGATTTTGGTCTCGGCCTTGCAGCTCAATAAGAGTTGTAAGAATAATGATAAAAACAATGATTTCATTTTTATGATATTTGAGTTTCGACTAATTTATTATATGATGCACAATTTATATAAAAGGTTGGAATCAAAAATCGAATTCTAAGACTTCTGGGTCGTTCATTATGCTTTTGATAGCTTTTTCGTGGTTTTTTTCTGGGCCTTTCACAATCCAAATACCACTGATTTGCTCATAAGTTTTGTTTTGTATTCCACGGTCGGCTTTAAGTCCAAACTGCTCAAACTTTTCTTCATAGTGTTTTAAAGATTTACTTCTAAATTTGCAAACAATCCTATAGGTACGAATCGTATTTTTTTGTTTGATAACTCGCTGAATTGGCACTAGCGTATATAGAGCTACAATTACCAAAATCATAGCCACAAAACCTGTTTCATAAAGCCCGTTACCAAAACCGACGCACATGCCGAGAGCGGAAGTAACCCAAGCCGCCGCCGCCGTAGTGATGCCAGTAATGCGTCCGTTTGAATTGTCTCTAAAAATAATTCCACCTCCCACAAAGCCAATTCCTGTAACAATATTAGCTGCAATACGTGAGGGGTCAGAGCCAAGTTTCATAGAAATAATAGTGAAAATAGTCGAACCCAAACAAATCAGAATCATTGTCCTGAGTCCAGCCGATTTGCTATGATATTCACGCTCAAAACCAATAATCGCCCCAGTTCCTGCTGAAATCAGTAGTTTAATAATATCTTCTGTAATAAAAGTCATTTATTAATATTTTGATAAACAAATTTCAGATAAGTATGTTTAATTTTGATTTTCATTTAAAAGTAGTCAATTTCAATGTTATTTTTTACTTTCTTAAAAACTTAACACAAAAATTTTGGTTTTCTGTTTAATGTTTAGTGTATTTGCGTAACAATTACGTAATAATAAAATAACAATTAGTTAATACTAAACAATTTCCTATTATGAAACCCGAAATTAAACAAAAATCTGCTGAAATCGCCACCGTACTTGCAGCAGTAATTAGTGGAGATACAACCAATAAAAAAATTAAGAAAGCAATTGAAAAAGCATCTGAAAAATTAGCAAAAGATGTAGCTGAAATAAAGCAAGATGCTGCAAAAAAAGCTGAAAAAGAATCAAGAAAAGTTGTGGAAGAGGTAAAAAATGCACTAAAAAAAGCTGCCAAAAAAGCCGAAAAAGAAGAAAAGAAAGCTTTTAAGAAATCAGAGAAAAAAGCCGATAAAAAAGCAAACAAAGCTGATAAGATAGATGTAACTCCTACGGCAAAACCAGAAAAAGAAATTGCTACACCGAAATTAACAGTTAAAAAAGAAACCGTTGCAAAAACAACAATAAAGAAACCAAAACCAGTTGCTCCAGTAAAAGCGATTAAACCTAGTAAAATCGCACAAAAAGAGCCCGAAACGCAAGCATAATATATGAAAATATGGTGCAAGTCGAGTATAAATAAATTTATTGCTGCATTTGCTTGCACCATTTTTTTAGTATTGCCAAAATCATTTGCTCAAAATGCTAATGATTTGATAATCAGCGAAATAATGGCCGACCCTACTCCAACAAAGGGTTTGCCCGAGAAAGAGTATATCGAGCTCTTAAACCGAAGCGATAAAGTAATCGACCTTAATCGTTTCAAACTTTTCTATAATACAACTAATGTAACTTTTCCAAGTTTTCTATTGCAGCCCAAAAGCTACGTGATAGTTACGAGCCGGTCCAACGAGGCTGATTTTAAGTCTTACGGAAATGTTATTTCACTCACGAGTTTTTCGCTCATTAATATAGGAACAACGCTCACGATTCGAAATCCACAGAACAAAACAATCTTCTCTGTAACATATTCTGATAAATGGTACGAAAAAGGCAAAGAACAAGGTTTTTCACTCGAAATGATTGATACTAATTTCCCATGCGTAGAAGACGGAAATTGGACTTCATCTTCGGCCACTTTGCAAGGTACGCCCGCCAAAGAAAATGCCGTAAAAGCCTCAAAACCAGACTTTACACCACCGAGTTTGAGTCGTTTTGAAATATATAGTGGAACGAATGTAAAACTTATTTTCTCTGAAAAATTGGATAGTCTTTCGGCCGTAAGTATCAATGCATATAGTTTCGATAAAGGCTTGAATATCAATAGTATATCGGTCGAATCTCCTCAAAATACGAATGTGAATCTTAAACTAAATTCGGCTTTACAAGAGAATACGCTTTATACACTCATTGCGAAAAATATAGCTGATTGTTCGGGAAATGTTTTGCTTTCTGCTCAAGCAATTTTAGGAAATTTAAAATCCGCCGATTCGGGAAATGTGGTTTTAAACGAAGTATTGTTTAATCCAAGAAGTGGGGGAGAAGATTTTATAGAAATTTATAACCGAACCGATAAGTTGATTTCGCTCAAAAATTGGGCTTTGGCTAATTTTGATGCAACTGGAAAAGTTGCTAATATTCGTTCGATTACTACGACTGATTTTGTCTTGCAACCAAAACAATTTTTGGTGCTTTGTCGAACTGCAAGAGTGGTGCAAAATCAATACTACAAAGCAGTAAAAGCTAATTTTTTGGAACTTCCATCAATGCCGTCATTTCCTGATGATGAAGGTTCGATTGTTTTACTGAATGAAACTCAGAAGGTTTTCGACCGATTTGATTATACCGAAAAACTTCACCATCCTTTAATTGATAACAAAGAGGGTGTTTCTCTCGAAAAAATAGATTATAATAAAACTTCT
Source organism: Emticicia agri (assembly GCA_945860265.1). Classification (GTDB taxonomy): domain Bacteria; phylum Bacteroidota; class Bacteroidia; order Cytophagales; family Spirosomataceae; genus Emticicia; species Emticicia agri_A. The sequence goes on from CAMAQF010000099.1 coordinate 14,167, forward strand.
ACCAACCCAAATAATTGGCAATCGGCTGCTTCGACCGAAGGTTTTGCTACCCCTGGTTTTGCCAATTCTCAGGTTTTGGTTGAAAGCCAAGAAAATATTTTCAAAATCGAACCCGAAGTTTTTACTCCCGATGGCGATGGTCAAGATGAAGCTACAAAACTTATTTTCCAACTCGACCAAAGTGCTTATATAGCTAATATTCAAATCTTCGATTCTAATGGCCGACTAGTTCGTCAACTTGTTCAAAATCAATTACTTGGCAATAATGCAAGCTTTGAATGGGACGGGAAAACTACTAATAATGAAGTAGTGCCAGTTGGATATTATATTTTGTTGGCCGAACTTTTTAATACTAATGGTGATAAAAAACATTTCAAAGGGAAAGTCGTTGTGGGTAGCCGTTT
>CAMAQF010000100.1 GCA_945860265.1 Emticicia agri
ACTACTTATAACGTTTTTTATTGGACTTATAACTATCCTAAAAGGTTATTTTTCTTACCATTTTGGTCTTATTTTAGAACTTAAGTAGCCCAAGGTCAATAATCAACAAGTCCATAGTGAGATAATAAGCTTATAGACCGCTATTTAGCAGATTGTAAATTTGTGGATTAATAATATTGTATTACTCAACTAAAATTTACATAATAAAATTGAAGTTTTTTTTTATTTTATTAGTAAAATTTCGCTTGAAATTCAAGTTATCTATTTCTTCTTCTTCATTTTTTCTTGAATCTTCAGCAGGCCTTGCTTCTTGGCTCAAAGTCAAAGCTTGTTTGATAATGATTTGATTCATTTCATCAAAAGATGCATTCTCTAAACGCTTACGAATACTTACAAATAAACTTGGGTCAAATATTAGCTTGGAATCAAAATGGTCAAAGCACAAAAAATATTGCATGTATGGGTTTCCCGAGATAGCTTCGATGGTACCTCTATCATCTTTGCGTTCGAGATATTTGATAATTAATGCACCAATGATAACTCTCGAATCTATCCCTTTAACTCCCATTTGCGTACCCAAACTTTTATGATAAATACTTGATAGCTTATCCCAATCAAGTAATAAGCATAAGCGTACCCATCTATTGTTTGAATCTAATTTACTCTCGAAACCAGTCTTGAAATCAAATATAGACAGTTGTTTCTCAGATTTATAGTTGATCATCTGCAAGGTTTTTTCATTAATAATAAGAATATCCTTGCACTATTATAACAAAATATCAATCTTTATATTTGATAGTCAAATAGTTATGACTTTTACAGCAAGTGTTATATAATACTTCATGGAAATAAAAAACAAACCATTACAACAATTAGAATGGGATCAAAAACTTTGGTGGGTACACATTGAAACAATTATTGCCTTATTGAAAGGATATTTACACACGCGAGACGAGCTGTGTTGGGAGTGGTATGAAAAGGTACACGACTGGACTTGGAAACATTTTTCAGACCCTGAATTTGGCGAATGGTATGGTTATTTAAATAGAAAAGGAGAGCCATTATTAACGCTAAAAGGAGGAAAATGGAAAGGTTGTTATCATATTCCGAGAGGATTATACCAATCATGGCTAACACTTGAAAGAATTAAAAATGATTTGCCTATTAATGAACCAATGACTTCTAGTTAGGCTATTTTCGGTATAAGTCTTACACTATTTCAACCTTTTGACTGTTCGCTTCACTAATAAGTTAATTTATCATAATTTTACACTATTTTATTTGATAGAATCTAAATGATTACATTATTAGAAAACGCGTCAACTTAGCGATATTTTAACACTTTTTACAAAAAAACGATATTATTAAAATTGATTATATATTTCTACGAGTAAGAAATACTATGAACATGTTAGAATTCTTATATTTCATTTAAAATATGTTAGAAAGAATTAATCTTCCCTAAGACAGCCCCAATACATCGTTAAGTCTTTGGAGCTAGTTGACTCCAACCTTTTGATTTATTATCAAAAATAACTTTTTTATTCTCACCAACAGAATTGTATTGTTGCAATAAATGCACAAAACTAAAGAAATTTAAATTTTGATGCACTAAAAATTCTTCTTAAAAATCCTTACTTTTTGACTATTTATCGAACTAAATAGCTGATTACCAACAACTTTCAAATCTTTTACATCACCTTTCAAACCTAAATTTGCATGGTATTTAAAGTTTCCTTTACGGTTATTCAGGAAAATTTGCCCAAAATTAGCATCAATATTTCCTCGTACTCGCCCGTGCGATTGATTTCCTGCTAAAATCAAATCTGCAAATCCATCATTATTTATATCATCTGAAGTAATGGCAAAAACTGGTGCAAATTGAGCTTCAATCGGCAGTTTCTTGAGTTCAAATTTGCCATTTTTGTTTTCTAAATATACTGTTTCGAGCGTAGTTGCAGTCAATTTTTTGGCTTGTTTGCCCTTAAATTCTGACAAAATTTCTTCTGTTGTGGCGGTTGAATATAGTTCGTGTGAAGTATATTTTTTCTTCAATTCCACTATCTGCTCCGAAATCTCATCACGACTAAAAATCGGGTAATTTTTACCATGAATAAAATAGGACAAAATTGGGTCGATGCGATTATTGTCATCAAAGTCTTCATAGAGTAAATTCATTGGTTCTTTTTCAGAGGCACGAAGCTGCGAATTCAGTCCATAATTTCCCACAATCAAATCTAAATCGCCATCTTTATCGAAATCATCGGCATGGATTCTTTGCCAAAAACCCTTCATAAGACTCAGATTATCAGTATTTTTCGTGAAAACTCCGTTGTTATTCTGCAAGCTAACAATACCAGTAAATTCGCCAACTGCAATCAAATCTAGCCAACCATCCTTGTTGAAATCTACAGCCAAAACATCAGTTAAAAGTCCTAAATCGTTAAAAATTGGGTCTTCTACTTTTACAAATTTACCTTTATCATTGCGATATAAGCGACTTGGATTATTCAAAGGATAGTTGAGTGGAATCACAGAGCCACCAACAAACAAATCAAGGTCACCGTCATGGTCAAAATCTATGGTTTCTACTGCACAATCGGCGTAAGGTGTATCTTCGAAAGCATCAAAAGTTTTGGTAAAATTGCCTTTTCCATCATTTAGGTAAAGCCTGTTCTGAAGGACTATATCGTTGGGTAAATATTCATAACCACCACTTGTCACAAACAAATCCATATCGCCATCGCCTTCAGAATCAAAGAAAACCGCATCAGTATCGGTACAAAGTTCGTCTTGCTTAAATGGATTTTCGGTCTTTTTCACAAAGTTTCCGTTACTATTCTGAATAAATAACTCACCCGCTTGTCCTTTCCCTCCCCCGATAAAAATATCCTCCAATCCATCTTTATTTACATCGCCCTTTGCCAATCTAGGACCTTGATACGAGTACATTTGTGGTAATAAAATCTGACGATTAAAGTCATTGAAAGGCATTTGTTTATGCTCAAAATCAAGTACATTTGTTTCTACAAAAAGTGGTTTTTCGGATGGTATTACAAACGAATTAGCATTTGGAGAATAATCAATTTTCAATAATTGATTAGCTTTAACATTGGTCTTCTTTTGTATTTTCCCATCACTCCAAACGATTACCAAACTATCAATTTTTTCGTTTTTACCCAACCCAAAGTGCAGCGGAGTCATGATGCTACTTTGATATCCATGCGTAGGCGTAAATTGCTGATATTGAGACAGTTGACTTGAAAAAACATAACACTTCGCTCCTATTTTTTTATCAGAATTGAGTTGAATATTGAGGTAATTACCTACCTTTTTTTCGGTGCTTAGATTCTTATAAACCAATGCTGGTTCGTTGATATTATTTGTAACAATCTCTAAATCACCGTCATTATCTAAATCGGCATAAACTGCTCCGTTTGAAATAATTGGCGTTTCAAAACCCCAGTCGTGTTGCTTGTTTGAAAACTGCAAATTATGCTCATTTCTATAAATATAATTTGACGTTTTTGTCGAAGGCATTTTCTTTACAACATCCATGATATTTACGCCTGCCTGCTGACCTTCATCTGCATAGTATTTCTGAAAATCCATGTTAGTATAATCACGCAAATAGCCATTCGTAACAAACAAATCTTTGAAGCCATCATTGTCATAATCGGCCAACAAAACAGACCAAGACCAGTCTGTATTTGAGATACCCGCCAACTGTCCGATTTCCGAAAAAGTTGCATTATTTCCATTATTGACTTGCAACATATTTCGCATAAATGATGGATGAATACCATTTTTCAGCATTGACTGATACGCTCCATATTTATCTGGGCCAAAAAGTAACTTCTGACGTTTGTTATCTTCGGGAAGCATATCGGTCGAGATAATATCGGGCAATAAATCATTATTGATATCACCAATATCATTTCCCATCGAAAAATAACTTACATGGTTAGTTCTTGACTTAATTTCGTCTAAAAAAATACCATTTTGTTGATTAATATAGAGATAATCTTCCTCCAAATAATCGTTTGAAACGTAAATATCTGTCCAACCATCGCCATTAATATCGGCAGTATGAATTCCCAAACCAAAGCCAATTGGGTTCCCTTTGATACCTGCTTTTATGCTTACATCAGTAAATTTTCCGTTGATATTTTCTAATAATTTATCGCCCGCCAATGAATCTCGCATGAAATGAATTGCCTCAACATCAAAGCGTTTGAAGTCTTTTACATTGTGATTCAGCACATAAGCGTCTAAATCGCCATCTTTATCGTAATCAAAAAAGGCCGTTTGTGTAGTATAAGTATTAAGGTCAAGATTGTATTCAGCCGCATTTTCAGAAAACGAGTTGTTCTTGTTATTGATGTACAACTTATTTTTTCGCAATTCAGGATGCTCAATGTTAGCTGAAACAGATACATATATATCTTGCCAACCGTCGTTATTAATATCCACGACTGTTACGCCTGTTTTCCATTCGCCATTCCATTGAATACCTGCCTTTTCGGTAATATCTTCAAACTCCAAACCACCTTTATTGAGATAAAATTTATCTTCGCCCTGATTGGCTGTAAAGTATAAATCCGTCAAGCCATCATTATTAAAATCGGCGGCAGCTACTCCTCCACCATTATAAAAATACTCATAGTTAAGAACATTATCTTTCTCTGTCTCTTCGATTTTATTGACAAATTTAATGTTGGTATCATCAGCATCTAATTTTTCAAAAATACTATCTGAATTACTTTTACAACCGATAAAAAAGAGTAGAATAAACGATAAATTAATAAATTTCATTGAAAATAAAATATGGTTTGTATATACGAAATTAGAGAAAATGATACAGTTTTCAAAGGTATTTTTTTTTCACGAAAAAGTTTCATAAATCCACTTAAAATTCAAATAATCATTGAATTTTTATGTATTTTTGATTAAATTTTAATAGCCAAATATGGAAAGATTTTTAAAGATAATTATTATTTTTATTTCAGTAACAATGCTTCTTTCTTGCAAATCAAAAAAAGCAAAATTGGCTTGGAGAACTAATTTTCCAAAAATTGGTTCACAGTCATCGCCAAGAGCGGTCGACCTAAACTCAGACGGAGTTTTGGACATAGTGATTGGTGCTGGCGAAAATGAATATCAAAAATCAGTGTTTGGTGTTTTGGCTTTAGACGGTAATTCTGGAAATCTACTTTGGAAACATGATTGCATCGACCAAGTATATGGCTCTCCGGTTTTTGAGGACATCAATGCTGATGGTACTTCAGATATATTTATTGGAGGACGTTCTAACCAACTTTATGCAATAGATGGCAAAACTGGAAAAAATATTTGGACTTGGAAACCGAAATATACCGAGCATCCAAAACTCAAATATGCCGACCGAAATATGCAAAATCCAGTCGTAATTCCTGATAAAAATGGAGACGGCATAAAAGACCTTTTGGTGATTTGCGGGGGAAATGCCAAAGCTGAACCTTTCAAAAAAGAAGAGCGTGTTGCAGGAGTTTTGATGATTTTGAATTCAAAAAACGGCGATGTCATAGCAGCAGACATTATGCCTGACGGGGGCGAAGCGTATATGCCTCCACTTTATGTTATGCAAAAAGACGGGAGCGAACAAATATTATTTGGCACAGGTGGAGAGACCCTCAATGGCAATTTATTTGTTACAGATATAAATAATTTGATGAAAAATGATATTTCAAAAGCTCGTATTGTAGCATCAGATATAGGGCATGGCTTTATAGCACCTGCTTGTGCGGCCGATATAAATGATGACGAAATCTTTGATTTTGTTGCAATTTCTCATGGAAGTCGAATTTTTGCCATTGATGGAAAGTCTCTTACATCTATTTGGAAACAAAATGTACCCCAAACAGAATCGAGTAATGCTTTTGCGGTGGGCTATTTTACCAACGACAAAACACCCGATTTTTTTACTTTTGTTAGCAAAGGTGTTTGGCCTGATAGTAAAGGTTCGGTTCAAGTAATGCTTGATGGAAAAACTGGAGCAATTGACTACCAAAATCAATTGGGATGTACAGGATTTTCTTCACCAGTGGTTTATGACCTCAATAATGATGGCCGACAAGATGTTATTATTTCAATCAATGAGTATAAATGTGATAGAGGCTACGTATCTTCAGAAAAATTAGATATTCAAAACAAGCTTTTGGTGATTGATTTTGCCAATAATTCTACGCAAGAAATTGATACTGCACCACGATTGAAGAATATTTTCACCACGCCTTACCTTAGTGACCTTGATGGCGATGGCTATCTGGATATTGTTTATGGTCAATACTTTAGTGCCACTTCCGATTTGATTTTATTTATGGGCATGGATATCAAACGAGTAAGTACAAATGTAAAGTTACGCTCAAAAATACAATGGGAAGGTTACATGGGAAATAATGGAGCAAGCGTATTTGAGCCATGAAGAAACTATTGAAATTTACAACGGAGGCATGGATTAAATAGATATTTATAGAAAAAATCGTATTAATTCGTGTAATCTGTTCCTCTGTGGTAAAATTTAATCTTCCAAATCATCTATAAACTCCATCATAATTACTACCCATATAAGCTCCCCATTTGATTGGTTTTGTAATCGGAATGGTAGTTTTTAGGCGATTGACTCGCAATCCATCAAAAGTATAGGTCTTTTTGGCGTTCGTTCCGTGGCAATAAACGATGTCAAGCATACCGTCATTATCCATATCACCAATCCATGGCGTTGATGAAACATTATGTCCTGGCACACCTTCAACAATGGGCATTGATTGATTTTGCGTGAAGTCAATCGCATAAAGTGTCGTATAAAAACTCTTAGCTCCAATCGCATCAAGTACCTGATAATCAACACTTAAAATCACTTCTTCGATGCCATCGCCAGTCAAATCAACTACTACCGGGCTTGAAGTTTGATAATACCCTAAAGAATCTCGATAATCAATATTTCCGTTTTTGCCATTAATCATTGCTTGTTTTGTCCAACTTAAATCAGGCCAAACACCCTGTGCAAATGTTACAAAAAAATCAGGAATTGAATCTTGATTGAAATGCCCAATCGCCATTGAACTATATGCTTCTGTACCTTCTACTCTACTTTCCCAAAGTTTTTTGTTAGAAATTCCATCAAAAGCCATCATTCTTCCATCGACTGCCGCTATTACAATATCTTTTTGTTGATCATCCGTCAAATTTACCCACGCTGGTGGACTAATAAATCCTTTCGACAAACTACCATCGAGCAAAGTTGCTTCCGAAAGTTTATTTCTAAAAACCATGTCTAAAGTAGCTGCATAAACATTTCCTTTGATAGTTTCACCTCCTGTCCCAAAAATCAATTTTGAATTAAATGGATTTTTTTCATCAAAATCAATGCTTATCGACATATAAATTTCGCAATCGTCGGGCATATCGGCATCAGCAATGAGTTTACCAGTTTTGGAAGAAATTACAACTAAGCGTCCTTTCGCTCGATTTGGATTATGCGGAGCAATCCAAATATCACCTCCATTTGAAATCAGAATATCCTTCAAACCATCATTATCAGCATCATGAATAAACTGTGGATTGTAAAAATTGAACCAGCGTTTAGTTTTATAGAAAGAATAATAGGTAGTGTCAAAAGCCCAAATTACTTTACCTGTTGCTCCGTTGATAGCCTTGAGTTCGGACGAACGACCGTTTAAAAATACATCCACTGTTCCGTCATTTGTAATATCCATCAACGCCGCCGAACCAAAAATTTGGTCAATTGCACTGACTTTCCAAATAAGTTTCCCATCCCTGCCATCTAAAGCAAACATTGCTGTATCGCATTTTTGAAATTCTAATCGCCCACCACCCAAAATAATGTCTTTCACGCCGTCTTTATTCAAATCAGATAAGCGAGGCGATGAAAACGTACCAATCGATGGCAATACTTCCGACCAAGTTTCTTGTGAAAAAACTGGTTTAATGAAATACAGTGAAAGCAGTAAAAATAAATAAAAATGCTTCAAATTATCTAAAATTTATGTTTCGTAAATTTAACGATTCTGTGGTTAAATCTCTGTATTTTTAACGTATTTTTGAGTTAAATTTTAACATTAAAATCCCTAATTTCTTATGCGTTATTTAGCTTTCATTTTATTGCTCAATTTTTGTTTTTTTACATCCTGTAAAAACGATAAAAGTGCTGTAAATCAAGTCTTTGAAAAATTAGAAGATACTGGAATAGACTTTGAAAACAAGGTAGTTGACACCAAAGATTTTAATATTTTTACCTACCGAAACTTCTATAACGGTGGTGGTGTAGCAGTTGGCGATATTAATAATGATGGCTTACCCGATGTCTATTTTACTTCAAACCAAAACATAAATAAATTATATCTCAACAAAGGTGATTTAAAATTTGAAGACATTACCGAAAAAGCAGGAGTTGGTGGTACAAAAAGTTGGAGTACGGGCGTGAGCATAGCCGATGTCAATGGTGATGGTTGGTTAGATATTTATGTTTGCAATTCGGGCGATATTAAAGGTGATAATAAAGAAAACGAGCTTTTTATCAATAATAAAAATGGCACTTTCAGCGAACAAGCCAAAGCATATAATCTTAATAATCAAGGCTTTAGCACGCACGCAGCCTTTTTTGATTACGACCTCGACGGCGACCTTGATTGTTATATTCTAAATAATAGCTTTAAAAATCCATCAAAAATTGAACTTTATGCCAGTATGCGAGAAACCCCCGATGAACTCGGAGGTGATAAATTGATGCGAAATGATGGCAATATTTTTACCGATGTCACGACCGAAGCGGGTATATATTCGAGTGTCATTGGTTTTGGTTTGGGCGTTGCCGTTGGCGATTTAAATAATGATAATTTGCCCGATTTATACATTTCAAACGATTTTTTTGAGCGAGATTATTTATATCTAAATCAAGGAAATGGTAAATTTATAGAAGACCTCAACAATCGAATTGATTACTGTTCAGTGTCGAGTATGGGAGCAGACATTGCCGATATAAATGGAGATGGATTTCCAGAAGTATTTACAACCGATATGTTGGCGGCAGATAATGACCGCATCAAACGAGTCATTGGTTTTGACCCTTATCACCTCGAAGATTATAAATACAGAGCCAATTATCATTATCAGATGATTCAAAACTGTTTGCAACTCAATAACGGTAAGGGGTATTTTCAAGAAATTGGTAATTTGGCAGGTGTCGGAGCAACTGATTGGAGTTGGGGAGCATTGATTTTTGATTTTGAAAATGATGGAAACAATGATATTTTTGTATCAAATGGTATTTATAAAGACATCATGGATGGCGATTTTCGGGAGTATTCAGAGCAAGAAAAAATTCCACGTAATGCAGGAACTTCAGGTTTTGATTTCACTAAATATACTAATAAACTACCAAGCACGCCTTTGAGTAATTGGGCGTTTGTTTCGAGTGGCGATTTGCAATTTAAAGACCAAGCCAACGCTTTGGGTTTGGGAGAAAAAACTTTCTCGAATGGCTCAGTTTATGCCGATTTAGATAATGATGGCGATTTGGATTTATTGCTTAATAATGTCAATCAAAAATGTTCGATTTATAAGAATAATTCTACCAATAATTATATAAAAGTTCAGTTCAAAGGCGATATTAATAATACTTTTGGTATTGGGACAAAGGTAAAAATCAAAGCTAAAAACAAACTTTGGGTGAAAGAAAATTACACCAATCGAGGTTTTCAGAGTAGTATCGAACCTTCGTTGGTTTTTGGTTTAGGGCAAATAAAAAACATTGATGAACTAGAAGTAATTTGGCCTAACGGAAAAGCAGAATTTATTAAAAATATTTCAGTCAATAAAACCATCATTTTAGACCAAAAAAATGCGAATGCTACGCCAATTAAAACTGAAATAAAAAGTTCGAATCCTTTTGTAGAACTCAAATTGGAAGACATTATACCGAACGCCATTCATCACGAAAACGTTTATAACGATTTCAATCAAGAGCCATTATTGCTCGGTATGCTTTCTAACCAAGGTCCAAAAATCTTAAAAAAAGATATAAATAAAGATGGTTTGGAAGATATTTTACTTTTGGGCGCAAGAGATGATGCCGATAAAATGTATTTTCAAACACCAAATAGCAAATTTACACCAGTAAATCAAGCCACATTTAGCAAAGACAAAGGTTTTGAAAGCACTTGTGCCGCATTTCTGGATTTTGACAAAGATGGCGACCAAGATTTAGTAATTGGCTCAGGAAGTAATGAACTTATCGACCAAATAAATTATATCATTAGGCTTTATATCAACGACGGAAAAGGCAATTTTACAGTTGACCCGAACCGTATTCCGCCTGTAATTGGCAATTTTTCTACACTCGAAGTAGCCGATTTTAATCATGATGGCTTTGAAGATTTATTTATCGGTGCAAGGGCAGTTCCGGGGAATTATGGTCTGAAACCCAAAAGTTATTTGTTGCAAAATGGCGGCGGGCATTGGCTAGATGTTACCCCTAAAAATATGAGTAATATTGGTATGGTTACAGATGCCAATTGGGTAGATGTTAACAAAGATGGCTGGCAAGACCTCGTAATTGTTGGTGAATGGATGCCTGCACAAATCTTCAAAAATAATAATGGAATCATTGAAGAAAGTACAGCCATTGAAAATTCATCGGGTTGGTGGCAAAGAATCGAATCGGCAGACCTTGATGGCGATGGAGATTTAGATTTGGTAGTTGGGAATTGGGGCTTAAATTCTAAATTTCAGCCTTCAGTAACTTTACCGCTTACCATGCAAGTCGGTGATTTTGATAACAATGGTAAAAGCGAATTTATCATCAATTGGAAAGCACCGATGGACTCACAAAATTTTCCGTTTGCTTCAAAAATCGAGCTTTCTACTCAAATTCCGTCTATTAGAAGCAAATCTTTGAAGTATGTTGATTTTACAAAAATGCAATTCAAAGACTTATTTCCTGATTTTCCAAAAGAATCATTAATCGAATATGATGCTAAAGAACTACACAGCGGCATATTTTGGAATGAGGGTCACATTTTCAAGTTTTCTCCTCTACCGATTCAAGCCCAAGTTTCACCGATTTTTGGGATTTCGATTATTGATTATGACAAAGATGGCAAAAAAGACATTATTATAGGTGGAAATATATACGTATTAAAACCACAAATGGGTCGCCATAATGCATCAAAAGGACTTGTTTTGAGGAATATAGGAAGTCAAAACTTCCAAACAGTTACAAATTCAGGTTTATTTATTGACGGAGAAGTGAGAGATATGATAGTACTTGGCAATAAATTAATTGTAGCTTTAAACAATCAAAGTTGTAAGATTTTCAAGTTTTAAAAAAATCTTTGTACACAAAAAAGGAGTCAACTTACGCCTACTCCTTTTTTGTGTTAGCATATAAAATATTATTTTCCACCATCCCACCAAACACGAGTGGTTAATTCGTTTGGCAATGAACCACCTGCGTTGAAATTAGCTCCATTTGAAGCAACTTCGCCAGTTGGCACTCTCAATTTACGAGGGATTGTACCATTAGTAATGTTATTAGGATAATTTACAGGAACCAATTTGGGGAAACCTGTTCTTCTCCAATCTGCCCATGCTTCCCACCAGTTCATAAACTTAGAAGCCCACATTTGCTCTCCGATAGACTCTAAGCCTTTGTAAGGATTAGCCGTTACATAATTATCAGCACTGGCGTTTGAAACTGATAACGAAGCATCGAAGTTAGACCATTGTTGCAAAGCTGCTTTCACTCCTTTAGCATAATGTCCGGCAGCATCAGTTGCACCACCTATTTTTCTTTCAGCTGCTTCTGCCCACAAAAGTTCAACCTCTGAATAATTCATGAAAACGTAATCATCATCAATATCCAATAATTTTGGATTTACGATTGAAAATTCTTCCATCGGATTTGTACCTGCCTTGCCTAAAAATGTCTGAAGTGTTGTTGCATCTAAGCCATTTGGTAAACCTTTTTGATTAGCTGCCACTTTGTCTTTTCCACCAATACCTCCTGAATAAATCATCAATCTTGGGTCATTTTTAGCTTTCAACCAATTAACCAAAGTAGCTGACAATGGCGAAGGTTGTCCGCCATCTCCAGCCAAAAATGCTCTTGAAATACCATTTTGGTTTGTCCATTGGCTTGGACCAGTTGCCATTTTAATACGAGCCATATCACTAACTTGTGTCATTAAGCCCCCAGCAATCGCTTGTGTAGCATACTGATTTGCTTTAGCCGCATCAACATTAGAAACACGCATTGCCATTCTTAAAAGCAAAGAGTTTCCAAATTTTTTCCATTTTGTAATATCTCCACCATAGAACAAATCTGCAGCAGCAAAGCCCTCATCTGGGGCAGAAGTACTTAAAGCAGTAGTAGCTTCTGACACTTCTTTCAACAAATCGGCGTAAATTGACGATTGCGGTGTATATTTTGGAAAAAACAAACCATCCGAAACACCTTTTATAGCTTCATCGTAAGGAATATTTCCATAATAATCTGTCAACCGTTGAAAATTATATGCTCTCAAAATACGAGCTGCCTGACGCATATTTACTCTTCTTCCTTCTTCAAATCCACCTTTTCCTGTTTGTCTGATAATTTCAGCTAAGTTTTGAAGCACATCGTTATAAAGAAAATCCCAAGGTGCTGCATTTGCTTCGAAGTTATCAATGTATTTATCGCCCGAAGCGATACCACCTCCTGTATTTGCCAACTGTTGAATTGCATGAGCACATACACCCATGTTAGTTCTCCAGTCAATAAAACGGTTATCACCTCTTGAACCACCAGAAGCTGTTCCTAATTGAGCTGACGTCATCAGGAAATTCATATCTATGGTATTAGGAGCTTGCGGGTTTATATTTAGATTGTGTAGTGCATCTGTATCGCAACCTCCTGTTGTTAGAAGCAATGCAGAAAATACACCAATAATTAATTTTTTCATATTCTTATTTTTCAAAATTATAAATTAGAAAGTTACGTTCAAGTTCAAACCAATGTTTCTGGTTGCTGGCAGAGCAAAATATTCTAAGCCTTGAGCACCTCCATTAAAAGAGTAAGTAGATTCAGGGTCAATATTTGGAATCTTTTTCCAAAGAACAGCTAAGTTTCTTGCCACAATCGAAAAACCAATTGCTTGGAAAGGAGTCTTAGAAACTGTTTTTGAAGGCAAATTATAACCAAATGTCAACTGACGAATCTTAGCAAAACTAGCTGAATAAATATAAGCTGCGGCATTTCTGTCACCCAAAGCGTTCCAATAATTACGTGCTTGATTAGGTGTTAACGTCAATTTAAGTGGTTCGCCTTTTTCATTTACACCCGAAATTGAGAGTGGTGCTTCACCATCTCTACCTTGAAGTGAGTTTTGCGAGAAGCCCCATTGGTCTAATCTTTGGTTAGTACCTGAATGAATATTTCCACCAACTTTAAAATCAATCAAGAAGCTTAGGTTAAACCCTTTATAACTAAAGTTATTATTGATACCACCTGTAAAAGAAGCTACTGAGCTACCAATAGTTTCGTAGTTATCATTACGAACAGGTAAACCTTCAGCGTTAAATACAGGTTGTCCATTAATCATTTTTTGAGTAACACCAGTAATTGTTCCATATTGGTTACCCACAATATGCTTGATGTAGGTTGTTCGTGTTCTTGATTCTTCAAATACAAGTTCAGTTGAGCCTTTAATCAAACTAATGACTTTATTGTTATTTTTTGCAAAGTTTAATGAAACATCCCACTCGAAATCATTGGTACGAATTGGAGAACCTGATAATAGAATTTCAACCCCTTTATTTTGCATTTTTCCTACGTTAACCGACGTACTTTGAAACCCCGAAGCCTGTGAAATAGTGGCATTAAGAATATCATCGGTAGTTGTTTGATTATAAACACCAATATCAAGACCTAATTTTCCATTAAAGAATTTCAAATCAGCACCAAATTCAATTTCTGTTGATAATGCTGGTGAAAGTAAAGGATTGGCAATCGTTCCTTTATTAGCAAAACTTGCCATATTTGTACCTAGGTGTGTTGCCGAATTTAATCCATAAGGTTGAGTGGTCTGATAGGCACCTAAATTTCCTGTAAGTCCCACTTGAGCCCACGATACACGAAGTTTACCAAAAGTAAACCAATCTGGCATTTTTGTTCTAAAAGCATCGGTAAATACAAAACTACCTCCAATTGATGGATACAAAATGGAGTTAGATGCTGGATTCAGAATTGAGAACCAGTCTTTTCTTGCAGTTGCAGTTAAGAAGAAGTAGTTATCGTAACCAACCTCGGCCGAACCATACACTGAATTAATGCCCGATTCACTAAAACCATAGCCAAAATTTCGGTTATTTGACACGTTCAGGGCATGGAAAAATGGTACTGAAAAGCCTGAACCACTTGCCGAAATTCTCT
>CAMAQF010000101.1 GCA_945860265.1 Emticicia agri
GTGAACAAAACGCCATTATTGATGACATCGCCTTACACAAAAACACTGAATGCTCCCGCTTTCGTGACTTTCAACGATGCCCAAACCGATACCGAACAGGCAGAATATCAAGGAGGCGTAAAAACAATTGCGTATTTGCTAGAAGGGAAATTTCAATCATTATACAAAAATCGTTTATTACCCAATGACCCAAATTTTACCGATTTTAAGTCCGAAAGTCAGCCAACCAAAATTATTATTTGCTCGGATGGTGATTTAATTGTGAACGAAGTTAGTCAGAAAACCGGAAATCCATTACCTCTTGGCTATGACAAAACCACACAGCACACATTCGGAAATAAAGATTTTGTAATGAATGCCATTGACTATTTAATTGACGAAGACGGTGTTATTCAAGCAAAAGGAAAAGAAGTAAAATTACGTCCACTCGACAAACTTCGTACCCGTGATGAGCGAACTTTTTGGCAAGTTCTCAATATTGGTTTGCCTGTTGCGTTGGTTTTATTATTTGGGTTTATCTTGCAGTGGACAAGACGACGCAATTATGGCATTGCCTAATTTTAATCTATTTTTTGATTATGAATGAGTGAAAAAAACGAATATTTTAAATGTTTCTTGGAAAAAATACTAATTAATTTTCTATAAAACACACAAATTAAAATTATAACAAAACTCATAAAATTTTGTATTAAAAAAGGCTCATTTTAAGCTATTTTTAATACAAAATAGTGGAATTTTACCAGTTTTCACCATAAATTTTGTATAAGACCAACTTTTGTAAAATTAGATTATTTTTAGAAAAATGGTCTTAAATTTGTAAAAGTGCTTGACGAAAGGAATATTTTATTTTATTAGGGTATAAAAAAAAAATATTGGAACTATTAGATTTGTCCAAATTTGTTAATACATTGCACTCTATATTCTAAGCAAAACTGAAAAACATTCTTTCACTATGGAAGACTACAATAAAATAATAGAATCTCTTGGCGTTAAATTCGCTAAGGCACGTCACATTAGAATCTTACAAACGATTAAGATTAAAAATGTATATGACGTAGAAAACACCATTGTTGTATTATATAATGGTGAAGTAAAACTCGCTGGCAACGAGGAAAAAGTTGAGCCGGGCGACTTACTTTTTATTCCAGGTGGAAAAGCCGCAACGCTAACCTACGGAACTGGTGATCCAAAAAATATCTCTTACGAAGAGTTCATGACTCGCCGTGAAAGTTATTTCGAGTCAATGACTGACCCTTTAAACATCGGACAAGTACCAAACTCGTTTGGTTTGATTGCCTTTGAAGCAAAAGTTTTCGACTCTGTTAACTTTTTTACTTCATTGGATATTCCTCCATTTTTTATCAAAGCTCACAGCAAACTTGGCTCGTTGATTCATGATATTTTGAAGGAAGATTGTTCGGATGAAGTAGGTCGTGGTCGTGTAATTAGAAACAAAACTGAAGAGATTGTTATCGAAATCGTGCGTCATATCTTGAAAAACAGAATGTTTGTAGAGCAATTGGCCACCAACAGCACTTATTTCAAAGACCCACGCTTGATTGATATTTTTACATATATCAAAAATAGTCTTCCAGGAGATTTATCTAATAAGCAATTGGCAAACGTTGCTAATGTTTCGGAAGATTACGTTGGTCAATATTTCAAAATGTTGACGGGTATCAACCCACAGGATTATATAGAGTATCAACGCATGGAGGCTGCAGTAACGCTATTGCGTACGTCGAAGAAAAGTATCCGTGCCATTGGTCACGAAGTTGGTTATAAAGACACCGCCTATTTCTGCCGTCGTTTCAAGATGATGTTCGGAATTCCAGCAGGAAAAATGCGTAGAAGAGAATCATTAATGATTGGGTAAGATTTTATCCGCCCGTCGCAATTAATACTTCAACAAAAAAGCCGCTCGTGCAAGCGAGTGGCTTTTTTGTTGAAAAACTTCACATCACAAGGTTTATACTCAAATTTGGAAGTTCAATCTGAAGTTTTACTTTCGCCTGTAATGCAGTAAAAACTCGCATCAAAGTATCCATCGTAACATTGCTGGCATTACTTTCGAGCCTTGAAATTTGTGCTTTTTGTACGCCTATCAGTTTTCCAAGTTCTTCTTGTGTCAAATTTCTTTCTTGGCGGGTCTGCTTGATGGCTTTGCCAATCAAATCCATTTGAAGTTCATATTCAAACCTGTCTCTTTCAGGTGTACCAACTTCTCCGATTAATTTGTTTTGAACTTCTTCTAAAGTGTATGTTTTCATTGCTTTTTTTGTTTTTCTATAAAATAATTAGCTTTTATCTGAATAGCTTTTTGAATTTCGTTTTCTGGAACTTTACTACGTTTTTTTATAAATCCATGTGTCGAAATAACTAATGTATTTTTTGTAGCGTTTTTATCCCAAAAAGCAAGTAATCTGTATTGTAATCCTTGATACAAAGTCCTAAACTCCCAAATATCCTCGTTAAGTTTCTTGAATAATTCGGGGTCATTCTCAATTTGAGCTTTTCTGATATTATAAAGTATTTTTCAGAATGCTTTCGCTCCAAACCACTCAAAAACTCAAAGGCTTCTTCTAAGAAAACTATTTCAAACTTTTGCTCCATTAATTCAATTTATATACAAGTCAAACATACAGAAAGTTTCTTTATAAAGAAACTTTCTGCTAATTATTTTATCAAATAGGTATTTTACATACTTAAATCCACCACTATTAATCAGTATGTTCTTGTATCTCGTTGTAATATCTCGTAAATTCGTTTTTATGATTTTACCGAAATAACTCAACAAATGTCCTCTAAAAAAACGTCAGAAAACTCTCGCCGAAACTTTTTAAGTGCTTCATTGTTAGCATCTTATGGTCTGACAAATCTGAATTTTATTTCAAAAAATGATAAACTAAAAACTATCAAACCTGCCGCACTCAAAAAAGGCGATACAATCGGTTTGGTTTGCCCTGCATATTCGGCATTTATTAAAGAAGAGGTAACAATTGCCGTTGAGAGCTTGCAAGCAATGGGTTTTAAGGTTGTGCAAGGAAAACACATTTTTGACCGCTACGGAAATCTAGCAGGAAAAGACGAAGACCGTGCCTCCGACATCAACGAAATGTTTGCCCAAAAAAACATAAATGCAATCATGGCGATGCACGGAGGTTGGGGAAGTGCCAGAATTTTATCGTTGCTCAACTATGAAACCATCAAGAAAAACCCCAAAATATTTATTGGTTACAGCGATATAACTGCCCTATTACTAAGCATTTACAGCCAAACTGGACTCGTAACGTTTCACGGCCCAGTTGGTTCTTCAACTTGGAATGCTTTTACGGTCGATTATTTCAAAAATACCTTAATTGATGGAAATGCTACACTTATGAGCAACCCTATTCGGAAAGAAGACGCTTTGGTGCAAATGGAAGACCGCATTTATACGATTCAAGGTGGAAAAGCAAGCGGAAAATTGATTGGTGGAAATTTGACGGTACTTTCGCATATTCTTGGCTCAATGTACGTTCCCGATTTCAAAGGAGCAATTTTATTTCTTGAAGATGTGCAAGAAGACACTTACCGCATTGACCGCATGATGACACAACTCAAAATCACAGGAATTTTAAATCAACTGGCGGGCGTTGTGTTTGGAAAATGTACCGATTGTCCACCTTCAAAAAACTATGGTTCGCTAACGCTCGAAGATATTTTTGAAGACCACATAAAACCGCTCAAAATTCCAGCATTTTCGGGAGCGATGATTGGGCATATTAAAGATAAATTTACAGTGCCGATTGGCATTGAAGCCACCATTGATGCTGATGCAGGCACAATTAAATTGAAAGAATCAGCGGTTATCTAATGTGGAGCGAATTTGTAGTTCGCTTTATCAAAAATTTTAACAAAAAAAATATAGACGAAGTACAAGCAAACGTTGCCCGATTCGTCTCACAATAAATATGAAAACTAAACTTATTCCACTCTTTATTTTATTTGGTATTTATTCAACAAAAGCACAAAAATGGGAGCGAATATCAAGTGAAGATGGCACAATTCCTATTTCTTGGAAAACTACTCAGCAAACTGCCTCACTTTCAGTTGATATTGACAAAGATGGTATCGAAGAATTTGTAATGGCTGGACGTGGACAATCAACCTCTATTATGTACCTCAAATTCGACCGTGCTATTGGCTGGCGAGAGTTTGCCATTGAGAAAGAAGCCCTTCCAATCGAAACTGGCGGTACATTCTACGATATCGATAGTGATGGCGATAACGACTTGGTTTTTGGTGGCGACGCCCAAAGTAATAAAATTTGGTGGTGGGAGAATCCCGCACCGTTTTTTAATCCAAATGTGCCGTGGCATCGTTATGAAATCAAAACAGACGGCGAAAACCAGACCCTTGATATGGTTTTTGGCGATTTTAAGCAAACTGGTAAAGCTCAACTTGCATTTTGGAATCAAGGAGCAAAAACTTTATTTGTGACTAATATTCCAAATGAGGTACGTCGAGAAAAATGGGTTTTCGAGCCAGTTTTTGTGGCTGAAAATAGTCTAAAAAATAACAAAGGCTGTGTAGCTGCCGACGTTGACGGTGATGGGAATACAGATTTAGTTGCAGGTAATTATTGGTTTAAATATGCTGATGGAAAATTTAAGCCTACGAAAGTCGGAGATGAAGGTGGTAGAGTGGTAGCTGCCAAATTTAGAGCAGGCAAAAAAGTGCAACTCGTGTTTGCTCCAAGCGATAATAAAGGTCGTTTGATGCTCTACGAATGTGCTGGAAGTTCTGAAGTATCATCAAATTGGAAAGGCCGTGATTTGATTGGGCGTGAACTTTCATACGCACACACACTAGAAGCCGCCGATATCAACGATGATGGCAATTTGGATATACTTTGTGCGGAAATGGTAAAATGGGAGTACACATTTGATGGCAAAGCTACATTTGATAATCCAAATGCCGACGCTTTCATTCTTTACGGTGATGGGAAAGGCGGTTTTACAAAAACAAATTTTCAAAAAGGCACAGATTTTCATGAAGGACGAATAACGGATATTGATGGCGATGGCGATTTGGATATTCTCTCGAAATCATACATTTGGCAAACCCCAAGAGTTGAAATGTGGTTACAAAACGGTACTGGCGAACGCCAGCCGAATATCAGTAAAGTTTTAAGCGACCGCATCGGGCTGGAACTTTACAGTTTACGAGATTATCTAAAAACCGACGTAAAAGGAACACTTTCTTACGTAAAAAGTCTCGGTATCACCGAAGTTGAGGTTGCGGGAACTTATGGAATGAAAATCGAAGATTTTAAAATCGAATTAGACAAAGTAGGGCTAAAACCATATAGTACGCTGCTTGATTTTAATCTTTTCAAAGACAGTATCAATAAAGTTGTGGCAACTTGTAAAGTGTTGGGTATAAAGTACGCTGGTTGTGCTTGGATTCCTCATTTAAGCAATAAATTTGGTAAAGAAGATGCCGACAAAGCCATCAAGGTTTTCAATAAAGCAGGCGAGGCTTTGGCAAAAGAAGGCATTAAGTTTTATTATCATTGTCATGGCTACGAATTTAAACCGACCGAAGAAGGCACGCTTTTCGACTATATTATAAAGCAAACAAACCCCGACAACGTTGGTTTTGAATGTGATGTTTATTGGGCA
This sequence comes from Emticicia agri, assembly GCA_945860265.1. Lineage (GTDB taxonomy): Bacteria > Bacteroidota > Bacteroidia > Cytophagales > Spirosomataceae > Emticicia > Emticicia agri_A. Next base: position 5,667 of record CAMAQF010000101.1, read on the forward strand.
TTTCATGGTGGGCAAGACCCTGCTCTTTTGCTTAAAAAACACAAAGGTCGTTTCGTGGCTTTGCACATCAAAGACATGAAAAACGGTCAAGAAACTGGTGAGTTATCGGGCGGAACGCCATTGACCTCTGACGTGGCCATTGGAACTGGGCAATTAGATTTCAAAAAAATCTTGAGAGCGGCCATTCAGACGGGCGTAAAATTCTATTATATCGAAGATGAAAATGCCGAGGTAAAAGAACATTTGCCTGTTTCATTACGCTATCTTAGAAATTTAAAATAATAAGTAAAAGCCTTTTTTTGCTCGTTGAGCGTAGTCAAAATGCCTATAAATGGAGTTTCGGCTCAGCTCAGCTAGCTGTTTTAAATTCTTAATATTCATCTCCATTTTATAGTCTTAAATACAATTTGAGCGTAGTTATTCTTTTCATATAAAATGCCTACATGGTTTTTATCCATTTTTACAATGTCAGAGTAAGCAGCATAATCCTTCACTTTTTTTTCGTTGCATTTTTCTATGACTTGCGTCCATTCCCAAGTTTTTCCTTCGTCAAAACTTATTCTTAGCGTCAGATTATTTCGATTTTGAGTATCAGCAGCATTGCAAAAGGCTAAAATTTGCTTGCCTTTTTTTATTCCCAATGATAATATGCTTCCTTCACAAACAGGGTCAGGTAGATTTGGGTCTAAATACGTTTTATCCCAAGTTTCTCCACCGTTTTTGCTAATTGCTACTATTCGCTGACGAATATCTCCTTTCTGATTCCTCATATTCATCATCAAACCATTCTCTGAAATTTCTGTTGCGGTGGCTTCATTGCTTCCTGCAAGGTCAATAGTTTGACTTAAACGAAATGTTTTTCCATGGTCGTCCGTGAAAAATCCGTGAGCAGCATAATCTGTAAATTGCTTTTGTGGCTCTCCCGCCGAATGATTAGCTGCAACAAAAATCCGTCCCTTGTATTTTCCCGACTGAAACTGCATGGCGTGGCCTGGTGTATTGGCATACGATCGCCAATCTTCTATGAAACGATAGGTTGCATTCGGTTGATTCGGTCGATGTACTTGACAGGTAATATTAACGTCTTCGCTCCAAGTTTTGCCTCTATCAGTTGAAGTTTTGTACCATACTTCTCTTAAACCCTTACCTTTTCTTACTTCATTTTCGTGGTTATTTCCTGTATTATAAAACAAAAACAAACGACCTTTAGGAAATTCGGGGTCAGTAATATCAAAAACTGGAGCGGGATTGCCAGCTTGTAAAGAATCATAATTGACAACGGTTGTCGGCTGGCTCCAAGTTTTACCGTTATCCGGGCTTTGCTTCAATACAATATTTATATCCCCAAAATCGCCACTTCCTTTTACTCTGCCTTCAGCAAAAGCCAATAATGTACCGTTTGGAGACTTAACGATATCAGGAATTCTATAAGATTTATGGCCTTCACTTCCTGACACAAAAACCAGCGTTTGAGCCATTAATTGGGAGGAAATAAGTAAAACAATAATAACTGATTTATACATAACAAATATGTCTATTGAGATTGAATAAAACTCAAAATAACAAAATCTTGGGTATTTTTCTCACTACTTTTCAGTTTATTCATTAAATAATTAACTTTGAGCATCCTTAGATTTTTAATTACTCTAACTTAATGTCTCACATCTTTTATTTGCCCATTACGGTTGCTCCCGAAGATATTGACGAGCTCAATCACGTAAATAATATCGTTTATTTGCGTTATGTGCAAGATGCAGCCATTGGGCATTGGAAAACCGTACCGCAGGAAATTGCTTCTCAGATTATCTGGATGGCTCGTCGACACGAGATTGATTACCTCAAACAAGCTTTTTTAGGAGAAGAATTAGTTGCCAAAACTTGGGTTGATGATTTTGTGGGGGTAAAAAGCATCCGCCATTGTGAAATCATGCGAGGCGAAGAAATTTTGGCTCGCTCAGTTACACATTGGATTTCGCTCGATGCCCAAACTTTACGTCCGAAACGCATTACAGAAGAGATTGTAAAGCAATTTTTCCCCAAAACGTAATAAAGATAATTAAAAAAAACTCCAATTTTCTAATAAAATAGTCATATTTTTGTCATTTAGTGAAAATGTGTATCTATCAAATATGGTGCACTAATAAATTTAATAGATAACTAATAACTGCCGAAATGGGACTTTTTGACTTTTTTAGCAAGGAAAAAAAAGACACGCTTGACAAAGGCTTAGAAAAAACAAAAACCAGTATTTTTGATAAAATCTCACGGGTAATTGTTGGTAAATCGAAGGTTGATGAAGAGGTTTTAGACGAATTAGAGGAAATTTTGATTAGTTCGGATGTGGGTGTTGAGACGACAGTGAAAATTATTCGTCGAATCGAATCAAGAGTAGATAGAGATAAATATTCTAATGTCGAGGAATTAGATATTATTTTGCGGGAAGAAGTTGCAGCACTTTTGTCGGAAAATAACTCACAGGATATTAAAGATAGCTACGAGACCGAGCATTTGCCGAAACCTTACGTATTGATGGTTGTGGGAGTAAATGGCGTTGGAAAAACAACTACCATCGGAAAATTAGCATATCAGTTTCACAAAAGAGGGAAAAAAGTGGTTTTGGGAGCTGCCGATACTTTCAGAGCGGCAGCCGTTGACCAACTCAAACTTTGGGGCGAACGTGTTGGGGTAGTTGTCGTTGACCACGGGATGAATACCGATCCATCGTCAGTAGCATTCGATGCTGTGAAAAAAGGCATAGAACTCGGTGCCGACATTATCATCATTGATACGGCTGGACGTTTGCACACAAAAGTAAATTTGATGAATGAATTGGGTAAAATTAAACGTGTTGTGCAAAAATTCTTGCCCGAGGCTCCGCACGAAGTTATGCTTGTTTTAGACGGAAGTACTGGTCAAAATGCAGTAATTCAAGCAAGAGAATTTACGAAAGTGACAGAAATTAGTTCTCTGGCCATTACAAAACTTGATGGGACAGCCAAAGGAGGCGTAGTTATTGGAATTTCGGATGAATTTAAGATTCCTGTAAAATATATTGGTGTTGGAGAAAAAATGGACGATTTGCAGGTTTTCAACAAAATAGAATTTGTTGATTCATTGTTTAAGAAATAAGTTTGTAAGTTTCCGATTCCCAGCCCGATTCATAACAAAAAAGCAACGGTTCAAAACCGTTGCTTTTTTGTGGCAAAAAAACAGATAGAGCCGCTAAAACTCATAACTTTACAAAACTATTTAACACTAAAAGTATAAAATGAAAAACTTGACACATTTTCGCACTTGCAATCTTTGTGAGGCCATGTGCGGGCTCGAAATAAAAGTGGAGGACGGCATCGTAACCAAAATCGAAGGTGATAAAAATGATCCTTTCAGTAGAGGTCATATTTGCCCGAAAGCAGTTGCTCTGAAAGATATTTATGAAGACCCCAATCGCCTAAAATTCCCTGTAAAACGTACTGAAAATGGCTGGCAGCAGATTTCATGGGAAGCTGCTTTTGTTGAAGTTATTGGTAAAATCAAGGAAATTCAAGCAAAAAATGGTAAAAATGCCATAGCAATGTATCAAGGAAATCCCTCAATTCATAATTTGGGAACAACCATGAATTCTCCGCTATTTGCAAAATCCTTACATACAAAAAATATGTTCTCGGCAACTTCGGCCGACCAACTTCCGCATCATTTTGCTGCTTGGCAAATGTTTGGGCATCCGATGTTGATGCCTATACCAGATATTGATTTTACTTATTTCATGCTCATCATTGGCGGTAATCCAATTGCTTCCAATGGAAGTATTATGTCGGTGCCAGATGTGGCTAATCGCCTAAAAGCTATTCAAAAACGTGGAGGAAAAGTGGTGGTTATCGACCCACGCTTTACCGAAACTGCTGCCAAAGCTGACCAACATTTTTTTATTCGTCCTGGCACAGATGCTTTTTTGCTTTTAGCAATTATTCAAACACTTTTTGCTGAAAACTTAGTAAATCTTAGCAGATTAAACGATTTTACTGATGGAATTGATTTATTAAAAGAAATTTCCGCTGAATTTACCCCAGAAATAGTCGAGAAGCAAACGGGCATTTCTGCAGAAAATATTCGTCAACTTACACATGAGTTTGTGCAGGCAAAATCGGCGGTTTGCTACGGTAGAGTAGGGGTTTCGGTGCAAACTTTTGGAAGTATTGCTCAATGGCTAATTAATGCTATCAATGTTCTTACAGGAAATCTTGACCATACAGGCGGAGCAATGTTTACCGCTCCAGCTGTTGATTTTCTGGCAAGAGCCAAAACCGATAATCGTTTTAATCGTTGGCAGAGTAGCGTGCGTGGTTTGCCTGAGTTTTTGGGCGAATTGCCCGTTGCCACCCTTGCGGAAGAGATTTTGACTGAAGGCGAAAATCAGATAAAATGTTTGATTACGAGTTGTGGAAATCCGATTTTATCTACTCCTAATGGTGGACAACTAGATAAAGCCTTTGAATCGCTCGAATATATGGTGTCCATTGATATTTACATTAATGAAAGCACCCAACACGCCGATATTATTTTGCCTCCCGCTACGGGTTTAGAAGTGCCTCATTATGACATGACTTTTCACGTTTTGGCGGTAAGAAATACTGCTAAATTCTCAGAAGCACTTTTCACGAAAGCCGATGGAGCAAAATATGATTGGGAAATTTACCAAGAGTTAGCTTACAGAATGGCTCATCCAACATCAAGCAATGAAGGCTTTGTTTCGGAATCTCCCGAAGTAAAATTAGATATGGGTTTACAATTTGGCCCTTATGGACTTTCTTTGCAAAAACTCAAAGAAAATCCGCACGGAATTGATTTAGGAGCATTAAAATCGTGCTTGCCAAATCGACTTTTTACATCCGAAAAAAGAATAAATATTGCCCCAGAAATTTTAGTAAAAGACATTGATAGACTACGTAAGTCGCTAAATGATAGCGGTATAAGTAAAGATTTTGAATACTTGTTAATAGGAAGAAGACATTTGCGAGATAATAATTCGTGGATGCACAATTCAGAAAGATTAGTAAAAGGAAGAAACCGTTGTACACTGATGATGCACTCAGAAGATGCAAAAAACTTGAATCTAGAATTGAATTCTTTGGTAAAAGTGACATCAAGAGTTGGTTGTATAGAGCTTCCCCTCGAAATTACCGACCACATGATGCGAGGTGTTGTGAGTATGCCGCACGGTTATGGTCATGCCCGAAAAGGTGTAAAACTCGCCATAGCGACACAACACGCAGGTGTAAGCATAAATGACCTAACCGATGAGTTAGTTTTGGACGAACTCACAGGAAATGCGGCTTTCAATAATGTAGCCGTGAAAGTTGAAAAAGTTTAAAAAAGCAAAAATGTCAATTGAAACAGAGAAAATAGCTAAAAATACCCGTATTTATCGCAAAATCCATAAATGGATTTCTGTTCCTTTGTTTGTATTTATGTTTCTAATCGGTGTAACTGGCTTACTTTTAGGTTGGAAAAAAACAGCTGGAATTTTACCAAACACAAAGAAAGGCTCAAACATGGAAGCCAGTACTTGGATTTCGTTGGATAAGATTCAGAAAACCGCCCAACAATTTGTAAAAGATAGTCTAAAACTTTCAACCGAAATTGATAGAATTGATGTCCGACCACAGAAAGGCGTGGCCAAAATCGTTTTCATTGAGCATTTCACTGAATTACAGATTGATTGTGCAACTGGAAAAATCCTCTCCGTTTCACAGCGAAATTCGGATATTATTGAGAAAATCCACGATGGTTCAATTCTTGATTTTTTCGTAAAAACTAAAAACGATGAAATCAAACTTTTTTATACCTCAATTGTTTCTTTAAGCTTAATTTTGCTTTCTTTTAGTGGTTTTTGGCTTTGGTATAACCCCAAACGCATCAAAAAGCAAAAGTCCATTCAATAATAGTTGTTAGGTAATCGGTTGCTTGTTACTGTTCTAGAAATCAACTTTTAAGTAAGAAAATTGTGTTAAATCATTTAATCAACAAATCGTTTAATCGTGTCTATTTTTCTTGCGTGTTTGGCTGCATTTATAGCTGGTTTTATTGATTCAATCGTTGGTGGTGGTGGATTGGTGCAAGCTCCTGCATTGTTCATTTTATTTCCTCATTATTCTGTTCCTCAGATTATCGGCACAAATCGTTTTGCTTCTTTTATGGGAACTGGCGTTGCTGGCTATCAATATTCTAAAAAAGTAAAAATCCCACTCAAAACCGTTCTTTTTGCAGGAATTGGGGCAGGTGTAATGTCATATTCGGGAGCATTGATTTCGAGTTTGATGAGCGAACGCATCTTGAAACCTACGATTTTAGTCTTGATGACGCTTATTGCGATTTACACATACTTCAAAAAAGATTTAGGAAAAGAAGACAATCATCGCTTTGAATTAGGTAAAATACCTCTTTACGGTCTTTTGATAGGAATGACAACAGGATTCTATAATGGTTTTGTAGGGCCAGGAACTGGCAGTTTGCTTGTTTTCGGCTTTGTGAGCATCATCGGCTATAATTTTCTGACGGCCTCGGCAATCTCGAAAGTGGTCAATGTTGTAGCCGATATTTGTTCGTTGATATTTTTTATTGCCAAAGGCTACGTGATGTTTAGCATTGCTATACCAATGATGGTCTGTAATATGGCTGGCTCTTATGTAGGTAGCCGAATGGCGTTACTCAGAGGAAATGGCTTTATCAGAATCTTGTTTTTAGTAGTAGTTTTTGGCCTAATTCTGCGATTTGGCTATGATATTTGGATGATGTATTGAGCCTACATTTGAAAAGAAAAATTATTCCGTAAGGATTAAATATAGGTAGAAAAAGTGACTCAGTAGCAAAAAATCCCGTAGGAACTAAATAATGTTGCGTACCTATGGCACTCTGATTCATTTGTAGGGCCTTATATTCCTACCGATATTTAATGCCTAACGGCATACCGTATTTTCATCATGCCTCAAAAACAAAACCCCTCCGATTTTGGTCAGATGGGTTTTGTTTTAATATCTAATAAAAAGATTCTTATAAGTCTGAAAAATCAAAAGTGTCTAAAAAGGCAGTTGTGAACAAACCAGATTTAAAAATTTCGTCGTCCATCAATTTAATGTGGAACGGAATCGTAGTTTTGATGCCTTCAATCACAAATTCTTGTAAAGCACGCTTCATGCGAGTCAAAACTTCTGCTCTTGATTGTCCCGTAACGATAAGTTTCGCAATCATTGAGTCATAATTTGATGGAATCGTGTAGCCTGCATAAACGTGGCTGTCGATACGAACACCGTGTCCACCAGGGAAATGCAAGTTCGTAATTTTACCAGGTGATGGACGGAAATTATTTTTCGGGTCTTCAGCATTAATACGGCATTCCATTGCGTACAATTTTGGAAAATAATTTTTACCTGAAATCGGCACACCTGCTGCTACTTTTATTTGCTCTTTAATCAAATCAAAATCAGTAACTTCTTCCGTAATCGGGTGTTCAACCTGAATACGGGTATTCATTTCCATGAAGTAGAATTTACCGTGCTTATCAACCAAAAACTCAATCGTTCCTGCACCTTCGTAACCAATAGCTTCCGCACCTTTGATGGCTGCTTCACCCATTTTTTCACGTAACTCTTGTGTAACAATCGGTGAAGGAGTTTCTTCAACAAGTTTTTGGTGACGTCGCTGAATCGAACAATCACGCTCTGAAAGGTGACAAACTCGACCGTTTTGGTCGCCCACAATCTGAATCTCGATGTGGCGAGGCTCTTCGATAAATTTCTCTAAATATAAACCATCGTTTCCAAAAGCCGCACCCGATTCCATTTTGGCATCGTCCCATGCTTTCTGAAAATCTTCGGCTTTGTGAATAATTCTCATACCACGACCACCACCACCAGCGGTTGCTTTGACGATAACAGGATAACCCATTTCGTTGGAAAGTCGAATTCCTTCTTCAACTGATTCGAGCAAACCGTCAGAACCTGGGATTACTGGAACACCAGAATCTCTCATGGTGGCTTTAGCAGTTGCTTTATCGCCCATTGAGTTGATTTGGTCAGCTGTTGCACCGATAAATTTGATACCGTATTCAGCACAAATTCTTGAAAATTCAGCATTTTCTGACAAAAAACCGTAGCCTGGGTGAATGGCATCGGCATTCGTAATTTCAGCCGCCGAAATGATATTCGGTATGCTTAAATATGACTGACGACTGGCCGCTGGCCCGATACAAACAGCTTCATCGGCAAATCTTACGTGCAGACTTTCACGGTCGGCAGTAGAATAAACCGCTACTGTTTTGATGCCCATTTCACGGCAAGTTCTGATAATTCGGAGGGCGATTTCGCCGCGGTTGGCTATTAATATTTTTTTGAACATATAATTCTAAAATCTTATTTTAACTTTTTTCCTTTCTTTTGG
>CAMAQF010000102.1 GCA_945860265.1 Emticicia agri
TGAAAGTATTTTTAATAATATTTTAAAATCAGCCTATGCGTTGTCTGTTATTATCAAGTTCTATGAGGATTTAATATTTAACAGAAACCCAAAAAAAGCCCCAATTTCTTGGGGCTTTTCAAAATATTATATCACTACATTTACGATCCGTTTCGGCACAACAATGATTTTTTTCGGTGTTGCACCTTCCAACCATTTCACTACTAAATCGTTTTCTAAAACTAATTTTTCAATCTCTTCTTTACTCATATCGGCAGTGAAGTTAAGCGTTGCACGCACTTTGCCATTTATCTGAATCGGATATTCAAATGAATCTTCAATCAAATGTTTTGCCTCAAAAACAGGGAATTCTTGAATTGTGCTATTGTCCTCCAATCAAGTATTTATAAACGAAAAGTTTTTTTAGGTGTCATTTTGCAGAAAACTGTTGCTGAACTGATAAAACAAAGTCCACCGAAACATTTGCTAATTTTGCACACTGTACAATAGTTAAACCCATATTTAATGCAATTTGAACGGTATCTGTTTTTACCCGATGTTCAGCTTCTTTAATTTTTTTGTTCTCATTTTTTACAGCCAAAGCGTTAGATGAAATCGCCATTTCGTAGGCTAATTTCTGTTCGGGTGTCATATTACGAATATCTACCTCTGAAATGGCTTTTTTGAGCCAGTCCTCGCTCCAAAAGGTTGGAAACTGAGATGTTTCGGTAATTTTTTGTAAATTTTGCATCGTAAAAATCAGTTTATCTAAATCGGTTGTTACTTCATTTTCTTGCTTTTTAAATTTGTCAAATTCTACTGTAACAAACGTCATTTGGTTATCAATAGTTTCATTTTTGGCGTTGCAGAAGAATAGCAATATTGTGATAATCAGCAATTTGAGAGAAAATACTTTTTGCCAATATGCCAATGCAGTAAATCTTTGGAAGATTTTCAAATTTGTATTCGCCTTTCTTTACCAGAGTGTTGAAACGATGTAAAGCGTAAAATTTCATACGTTGAATAAACTCTGGGTACTCACTCAACTGCATTTCTACGATAAAATGATTGTCGCTTTCATCAACACAAGCAACATCGTAAATTCCACTTCGACTGTCAATAGTTATGGCCGAAATGTCATTTTTGACAAATTCAACCGATTTTATTGGTACGGGTGAATCTATTAATGCTTGTAAAGCCTTTTTGAGAAATGTAGTGTCTGCTTCATTTCCAAATGTCGCCTTGAAACCATAATCAGAAAGGATTGAAATAAACCTGCCATTTTCGTTGTATATATCCATAGGGCAAAGTTATTGAAAACTAAATATCAAACAAAAAATAGATTTAAAGCCTATCGGGATTGATTTAATTATTTTATTTTATATGGTTCTTAGTATATTGGATTATAAATATTATTTCTGACTAGTAGGCTGAACAAACGTAAATACTTTGTCTATTTGGCACATCGCCTAAAAATGTCTCTGTTTTTTCGATGATATTTTGTATTGATTTCATTTTACAAGGGTACAGTCAACCATTTCTACTTAATCTATGAATTTTTCTATCTTTTTTATTGGTTTAAATTTTTTAAAAGTAACGATAATTGTTTGTCTGATAGTTGTTCTAACTTCAGTACAAGCAGAGCATTAGACCCTTGTTGCAGGTTTTTTTTTGATGATACATTTTTTGAAAATAATTAATCGTTTTTTTGTGTTTGATTAAAAAAATTTTAATTCAGTGCCTAAAAGAATTCTAGTAAGTAAAAATAACCCTTTATAATATTTTTATTTAGCTTATTTTGACAATATTAAACCAATAATTGCTCCAATTATAGATTTTCGATTCATTTTTATTTGAGTTTATTTTGTAAGTTTTATCGTTTTTTGCGGTAGCCACCAACGAGTATATAGACAAAGTCTAAACTTTAGTAGCGTCTATATATCATCTTTTTGTCAATGTTTTTCTTGATTTGAAAAAATTAAATCCAAAATTAGTAAATAAACTCAAATTACCAATTTATCAAACGGTCTTTTTTTAGTCAAAATCCTACTTGTATGTACGTCGGTGAATGAAAGTATTTTTAATAATATTTTAAAATCAGCCTATGCGTTGTCTGTTATTATCAAGTTCTATGAGGATTTAATATTTAACAGAAACCCAAAAAAAGCCCCAATTTCTTGGGGCTTTTTAATATATTATATCACCACATTTACAATCCGCTTCGGTACAACAATGATTTTTTTCGGTGTTGCACCTTCCAACCATTTCAATACTAAATCGTTTTCTAAAACTAATTTTTCAATTTCTTCTTTACTCATATCGGCCGGAAAATTAAGCGTTGCACGCACTTTGCCATTTATCTGAATCGGATATTCAAATGAATCTTCAATCAAATGTTTTGCCTCAAAAACAGGGAATTCTTGAACCGTAATGCTATCAGCATTCCCTAAAATTTGCCATAATTCCTCCGTTACGTGGGGTGCATAAGGTGAAAGAATCACAACTAATTTTTCAAGAATGGCTTTTTTATGGCATTTCAAATCAGAAAGTTCATTTACACAAATCATAAACGAACTCACCGAGGTGTTGAATGAGAATGACTCAATATCTTCGTTTACTTTTTTGATTGTTTTGTGCAAAGCCTTCAATTCTTCTTTTGTTGGTTCGGTATCAACTACCAAATATTTACCGTTTTGGTCGAAGAACATACGCCATAATTTACGCACAAATCTATACGTACCTTCAATACCGCGAGTATCCCACGGCTTGCTTTCGGTCAATGGCCCTAAGAACATTTCGTAAAGTCGGAATGTATCAGCTCCATATTTCTCAACAATCGTATCAGGATTTACAACATTGTACTTCGATTTTGACATTTTTTCTACTTCCGAACCACAAACATATTTTCCATGTGAAGGACCGCCATCTTCCAAAATAAATTGAGGGTCATCGCCAATGTCATTTCTGGTTTCTTTGAATTTTTCTATATCCAAAACATCATTTTCTACAATATTTACGTCAACGTGAAGTTTTGTCGTCTCATATTGGTCTTTTAAACCATAAGACACAAAAGTTACTTTTTCCGAATCTTTCAAGCGATAAACAAAACTCGAACGTCCCATAATCATACCTTGATTGATGAGTTTCATAGCATATTCTTCTTGCGGAACATACCCTCTATCTTTCAAGAATTTATTCCAGAAACGGCTGTATAATAAATGTCCAGTTGCGTGTTCTGTTCCACCTAAATACAAATCTACATTTTGCCAGTAGTCAATTGCTTCTTTTGAGGCAAACTCTTGGTCGTTATGAGCATCCATGTATCTAAACCAATACCAGCTACTACCCGCCCAACCAGGCATGGTGCTTAGTTCGTATTCATTGCCTTTATAATTCCAGCCTTCGGCACGGCCCAAAGGTGGTTCGCCATCTTCGGTTGGTAGATATTTGTTAATTTCTGGCAAAACCAATGGCAAATCTTCTTTGTCAATTAAATAAGGCAGCGGTTCACCGCCTGGGCCATCTTTAAAGAACACAGGAACAGGCTCGCCCCAATAACGTTGACGAGCAAAAACCGCATCACGCAAACGATAATTTACCTTACCTTTCCCAATGGCATTTTCTTCCATGAAAGCAATCAATTTGGACGTAGCTTCTTTGTATTCAAGACCATTTATCATGCCCGAATTGATGTATTTTCCTTCTTTGGTAGCATCAGCTTGGCTTTCAATTTCTGCTTGTGCATCAAGTATTTGTATGATTGGCAACCCAAAATGTGTTGCAAAATTCCAGTCACGTTGGTCGCCCGAAGGTACACCCATAACCGCACCCGTTCCATAGCCAGCCAATACGTAATCTGCAATCCAAATAGGTACTTTTTCTCCACTAAAAGGATTGATACAATAGCTGCCAGTAAAAGCTCCCGAAACCGTTCTTACATCAGACATGCGGTCGAGTTCAGAACGTTTTTGAGTTTCGGCAATATAATTTTCTATGCTTTCTTTTTGCTCAGGAGTTGTCAACGAAGCTACAAATTCATGCTCAGGAGCTAAAACCATGAATGAAACGCCATAAATTGTATCAACACGGGTCGTGAAAACTTCAATTTTAGAATCAGCATTGCTTTCAAGACCAAATTTAACCATTGCTCCAACCGAGCGGCCAATCCAGTTTTTTTGTTGTTCTTTCAATGAATCCGACCAATCAACTAAATCCAAACCGCTAATCAAACGGTCGGCATAAGCTGTGATTCTCATGACCCACTGTTGCATTTTTTTCTGAACGACAGGATAGCCACCACGCTCTGAAACGCCATCTTTTACTTCATCGTTCGATAAAACCATTCCGAGTGCAGGGCAGAAATTAACAACAGCATCAGAAAGATAAGTCAAGCGATAATCGAGAGAAATTTTGTATTTCTCTGTTTGGCTAAAAGATTTCCATTCTTCGGCTGTGAAACTTGAAGTATCATCATTGCATGCTGCTTTTAAGCCCGGTGTTCCATTTTGTTCAAATTTTGCATATAAAGTTTCAATGGCTTCAGCTTTGTCCGATTCTTTGTTATACCAAGAATTGAACAATTCCATGAAAATCCATTGCGTCCATTTATAGTATTTTGCATCAGAAGTTCGCACTTCCCGACTCCAATCATAGCAAAATCCAATTTTCTTTAATTGACTAATATAAGTCGTAATATTATTTTCTGTCGTTACGGCAGGGTGCTGTCCTGTCTGAATCGCATACTGTTCTGCGGGAAGACCAAACGAGTCGAAACCCATTGGGTGAAGCACATTAAAACCTTTTAGACGTTTGTATCTTGAATAAATATCGGTTGCGATATAGCCCAGTGGATGACCAACATGCAAACCAGCCCCCGAAGGATAAGGAAACATATCCAACACATAAAACTTTGGTTTAGTGTGGTCGATTTCTACTTTGTAAGTTTGGTTTTCTTCCCAAACTTGTTGCCATTTTTTTTCAATTTCACGATGGTTAAACTCCGACATTTCTTGAATTTTGAATGAGTGATTGTTTGAATGAGTGAATAAAATTTGCGTAAAAATACAATTTTAAAGCTGTATCGTTGTTATTTTGTGCCTACAAAATCAAACCTTTTCAATCTTATGCCCAGAAAGGTAATTATATCTCTGCTTATTGTTCTTGCAATCTCCTTATTATCAGTATTTTACACTAAAAAAAATACTCAAAGTTCGACTTTAGTGTTGATGACTGATTTTGGTACAAAAGATGGTGCAGTGGCTGCTATGAAAGGGGTAGCCTTGAATTTAGCTCCAAATCTTACGATTCATGATCTTACGCACGAAATTCCTGCGTATAATATTTGGGAAGGTGCTTTCAGATTGCAGCAAACTGCTCCATATTGGGCAGAAGGAACTGTGTTTGTTTGTGTGGTTGACCCCGGAGTGGGTACTGAACGTAAATCAATTATTTTGAAAACCAAAGCCAATCATTATTTTGTTGGTCCCGATAATGGTTTGTTTACATTAGTGGCTGAAAATGAAGGAATTGATGAAATTCGTGAGATTTCGGCGGCCAATCGTTTGCCAAATTCGCAGAATTCATATACATTTTTTGGACGCGATGTATTTGCCTATTCTGGTGCAAAACTTGCTTCAGAAAAGATTTCGTTTGAAGAAATAGGAGAGAAGGTAGCTAATAATAAGTTAGTTATGTTGGATTATCCAAAACCAACATTTGAAAATGGCTTAATTTCGGGCGGAATTCCGATTTTAGATATTCAATATGGAAATGTTTGGACAAATATTGATCAAAAAATAACGAATCAACTTGGATTAAAGATTGGCGACAAGCTTTTAGTGAAAATTTTTGATGGTGAAAAGAAAGTTTTTGAAGCACAAATGCCTTATGTACATACTTTTGGAGATGTGAAAGAAGGGGAAAGTCTCTGCTATATGAATAGTTTACTGAATCTGTCTTTTGGAATCAATATGGATGATTTTTCAAAAAAATATAATGTTAGAAGCGGTATAAATTGGAAGGTGGTGTTGAAGAAATTGTGAAAACCCAAATAGTTTGAATCGTTTTGGGTTTTCATTCCATTAAAATTAGATTACCGATTTTATTTCATATATTTCAGAAATTACTTTAAACGAATCCATCAAAGCATTAAATCTGATTGTATCTACATTTGTAAGCATATCTGTTGGAATTCTGCTATTAGTTTCGATTTTCATCCCTCTTTTTTGTAGGAATAATTTAGCCGAGAACGGATAAAAGGTATGCGTTACTCTATCCATCATCGTTAGCATTGCATGCAATTGATTCAATTTAGCTGTTCGTCCATTCATGAAAAATTCTTTCAATAAATAACTATAAGGCTCTGGATAAAAATTGGCCGAAATGGGCGAAATTCCTCTTGCACCCGATTCGAGCGAATCGAGGGCGGTGGCGGTATCGGCATTATAAAGGCCAAAATTTGTGCCTTTTATAGCATTCGACTTAAGCTCTAATGAGATTGAATTACAACTTGTATCTTTGTGATAAACAAAACGCCCAGTCGATGCCATCCATTTTAGCATTTCGGTGCTTAAAGGACGTTTATAAGGAACAGGGCATTCATAAACACCCAAAGGAATATTTCCTGTTGCGTTCATAATGTCTTCCAAGCGAGATTTCAAGACATCATCATTTTCATCAGGTTCTACGAGCATACTTGTTATCAAGATTACTGCATTTATGCCCGTATCATATATTTTATTTATAAAATCTATGTTTGAAGCTCCGCCACGATTAAAAGTTCCCGTGGCTACAACTGGCACTTTGCCATCACAAAACTTAACAACGCTACTAGTTAGCAGTAAACGTTCATCGGTTGTGAGTTGGTACATTTCACTTGATAGACAGTTAGCAAACATACCATCCGAGCCAGCATCAAGATACATATTTGTAAGCCTTTCTAAGCCATCAATATCAATCTGATTGTTGGGTTTGAAAGGCGTAATCATCACAGGCCAAAGCCCTTTAGGTAATAAACTCATTGTTTTAGGACAGGTTGAATATTGTTATTTTATATTTTTCTTTGCCAAAGTGGTCTTTATTGATTCAATCAAGATTTATCAAAAATATTTGTTTGCTTTTTAGGCCATTTGTTGGGTTTTCTATAAGTCTGTTAAACGCTAAAATTTTCCCCTCATGAGATAAAACTAAATTACTTGGTGACGGATTTATAGGCTTTGAAATAATTTTTAGTCGCTTATCAAAATCTTCTTCGTTGATTTCAACTTCGCAAATACTTCCATTCCAAATATAAAAAATACTATTGCCCGAAGGATGCCAACGTATGCTTCCTTCAAGATTAGATTCGTGAAATGTAATTTGTTTGAAACTTCCTCCGTTTGGTGAAATCGTAAATATTTGATTCATATTTTTTGAGTCTTTAGCCAAGAAAGCAAGCAAGTTTCCATCAAGTGTTGACCTAACAATTCCAATACATCCCGCATTTGAGGTTTTTGATGTAAAAGTTAAACGTTTCTGCGAAGTACCTTTTGGAGGTTTTGGCAATTGCGTTTCAGAGCCCTCTAAGAAACCTTTTTCGCCATCAATTTCTATGTTTTCTGGTATATCGACGATAAAAACTTCGTCTATGTTTTCTCCATTTTCATTTTTAATTGTTCCGATAAATGCACGAGCCAATTGGCGTTTACCATTGGGTTTAAGATAGCCATATTTTCCAACCCAACTATCGCCTGCGGCTTTGCTGATTTCGTCACTTCCAAATTTGGGTTTCGTCACAACATTCACAACTAATGTCGAAAACCATTCGCCCGAAAGATTTTCCCCATTATTTTTATCAATAATATTAACAGATTTTCCTTTTTTTGAAACCCCAATAGTTCTCAAATTATAATTTTCTCCAGTCGAATCTTCCAAAGCTTTCATAATAGCATCATTATATGTAAAGCCTATCCAATTTCCGTTGCCACTAAATTCGTGTCTATGAGTTCCACCTCTTAATGCTCCTTTTGTAAATGGAAAAGCAGTATCACGGGCATCAATAAAAATAGGTTTATTGGGCATTGATTCATCAATCATCACGCCGGTTCGTCGCCATTGTTGATAGGGATTTTCGATGGTGACATTCTTTAAGCCATGAATAAAAACAATTTGATTACTAACTGGAGAATAACTCGCCGCTCCAAGCCCTGGCCCAAATGCTTGATTGTTTTTTATTTCATACACAATTTTTTTCTCGCCCGTATTTACATTAACTTTTTCAATTTTGGCTGAAGCTGCAATGCCACCATGATCGGTGCGAGTATCATAAATTAACCATTGATTATCAGGTGAAAAATTATCATTATTGTCTAAATCGTGGTTGTAAGTTAGGTCATTTGTGAGTTGTTTTTCGGGTAAAAACATTGGTTTACAGCTTGTAAGTAAGACAAAAATTAAAAAGATATAGCTTTTCATGGTGTTCCAAAATTATTTTTGTGGTGGACTAATCACACCTAAATACCTGCCCAACCAGTAGGGGAGCAACCAAATATCGCCCGCACTTTGCTCCGAGGTTCCGTTGTTATTTGTTCGGTCTAGATTAAACATATTGGCATTGTGTCTCTGAATAGGTCGCTCATCGGGTGGTAGCACATTTTTGATGGTTTGGCTGCGGAAATTAATAGGAATTTCCTCGATATCCTTTCTGTGGCTATTCATAATTGTCCAGTCGATAAGGTCGAGTGGGTGTTCTCTTAAATACCAAGTAGCTTCGTTTAAATCAAAATCTTTTGTGCCTGTCAGAGCCGTGAATATATTCCATAAACCTTCTTTTTCGGGGCGTTCTGCCTCTGCCAATGATCAATGATTGCTTTTTTGTATTGAGCTTTTAGGGTATCATTAAATGCGTAACGATACAATCCCCAATAGCCAACAAAATACATTTCATCATCAGAATGATTCCATGCATCTGACATTTTTTTGCTGTGAGCATCGGCATCGTCAGGGGCATAACCTATTTGTTTCATTGGTCGCATTAAGTTTTCATAAAAGCCGTGTTTATTCATCAGTTCAAAAGCTTTTTCTTTATATATAGGCTTTTGTGTGAAATAATAAGCCGTTTGCAGCATGGCAATGATATTGGAAGAATTAAGTTTTCTGTCGCCAACGTTGGTTGGAAAAGCGTTCACATAACTTGGATTCCAACGCCCCCAAGTAGTTGGTTTTCCATCATAATCAATCAGGTAAAAATCGTTTCGTACAATATGACCCATGAGCGTATCAATGATTGCAATCGAACGTTTTTTGAGTTCTGGGTTTTTAATGAGTTCGGCCATAGCTCCGCAGGCAAAAATATGCCCGATAGCTTCATCACTGCTAGTGGTTGATTTCCAATCCCACTCTTTATCAGGCGAATGTTGCCAACGGTCGGGGTCGGCAAGTTGGTTAATAAATCCGCTTCTCTCAAACGAACGAGCAGGAAAACCTGCAATTTGATTAACAGAATAGAGTCGTTCCATTGCATCCAATGATTCTCGGCAATTTTGTAGTGCATCGGCTTCGTTTGTGACAACATACCTAAAAATCTCTCCACCTAAATACATCGAAGTCCACAGTCCATCATTGTCAGAGTCGGCCAAATAGCCAGTCGAGAGATTGCCTTTTTCCATATTATCAAGCGAGGCATTGAAACCATTTCTGATGTGTCGAGTTCTGACTTGTTTTTCAAAGAAAACGGCTTTATCGTGCAAGGTCATTTTCTTGAAACAAATTTGAGAAAGACCTTTGTCGCTTAATATTATGACGGACTTGTCTGGGCCTTCGGAAATATGAATAATTTCATTGCTGACAAGCCATCTTTCACCATTATAATAATCAAATTTTCCATCTTTTCTCAAGGCAAACGCTCCGTTTTTAGTTCCAAACCAAACTTTGTTTTCAATGCTTTTTATAGCTGTTATTTCAGTTGTAGGTATTTTGGTTTGCTTTATGCCGATTTGTTTTTTTGTTCCAATATCAACTAAAAAATAGCCATCATTTGTGCCAACGAATAAATTTTTATTGTCTGACGAAAAATCAAAAGCTGTGAAATCATTTCCTTTAAAAATAACATTCATTTTCTTCGTTTCTGCTGAAAAAGTAAAGATTGACTTTTTGCCCAAAATCCAAAAAAGATTAGTTGAAGCTTGAAATTTTAGGTCGATTATTTCATCATTAAAGTTGTCTAATTTCCATAAAACCTTTGTTTTGTCAATCATTTGTAATCCTTTTCCATCAGAAAGTAGAAATACGAAATTTTTCCCACCGACAAATAATTTTGCTTCGGGTAAATTGTGTTTGGCAAATAAATTTCCTGCCCAGGCATTACTAAAAACTGCCTTATCATCTAACAAAACAAATTGATTTTGATAAAGTCCAATTGCCTTGATGTTTTTGTTCTGAATTGTTCGATAAGTCTTATCGGGGAGCAAATTTCCTGCATAAAGAAACTGTCCATTGTGCGGAACTAATAATCCGGCAGTTGAATAAATTTTTATATTGCTATTTCGGTCTAAATAGACTTTTTGTGGAATAATTTTGTCGTTTTGGGTATAATATTTAATACTATAATCTTGCAGAAAAGGCTTGTCTTGATAAACTGATTGTTTGGTCTGAGCAAAAACAAAGCAGGATTTTATTGTAAATAGAAGTAAAAGTATATTTTTCATTGGCTGAAGAGTTGATATTTTAGTTTAACTAAATCAATTGTTCGTTATTTTCAAAGGATTTACAACCACATACTTAATGGATTTTTTATCTTTTTCAAGATGATACGAATACGTAATATGTAGTAATCCATCAGCAGTTTGAATCAAAGATGGATACGAAAAGCTACCTTTATTGGGTTTAACTTTTTCGAGATAGGTTTTCCGATTCCAAGTTTTTCCTTCATCATCCGACAAAAATAAGCCGATTCGATAACGTCCATTTTCAATATCATTCCCAACAAAAGCCCATCGGCCATCTTGTAGCACCAAAAGCTCGACACTTGCAGTATTAGGAATTGCAGTTTTTGTGCTTACCCGCCAAGTCTCACCATTATCACTCGATTCGCTCGTATGTACACGAGCAGGCTCATCACCGCTGTCTCTCATGAGTGCATAAAGATTACTATTTTTCTTTTGAATAATTGCTGGCTGAATCGGCCCACGGCCAACCAAGGGTAAGCTTGGTCGCCAACTTGCACCATCATCATCTGAAATTGCCATTATTGACATATTGAAACCATCGGAATAAAGTGGCAAAACGATGCGTTTATTTGTTAATAGAAGCGGTTTTATGCGTGTCATCCAGCCTAAACTTCGTTTTGCAGGGTCATTGCTGGCCGAAATGATTAATTCATCATATTTTGGTGCGTAAGCTGCCCATCCTGCTGAGCTCGGTGGTGTTTCTTTTAATCTTTGGGCTACTTCCTTAGCAAAATTATCATCGGGTTTCAGCAAAATATTATCTTGCCAATTCCAAATTGGTGGACCACTTTTATGATAATCTATTGAAGTACGAAATCTCAAAATTGATTGTTCCCATTTATTAGCCTGAACAGCAATCCAAATTAAGAAAAGCTTTTTTTCATGGTTCAAAAAAAGTACAGGATTACAATCAGGAATATTGGGCGTATCGGCCATTAAAAATGGATCTGACCAATTGGTTTTATCTTTTTCGAGTCTTGCACCCATCAATTTCACATCATCAGAAGTGCGTTCGCCACTTCCATAAAACCAAACGCACAAAAAATCTCCGTTTGGCAATGCCACAATGCTACTAGCATGTACGTGTTTTTCTTGAAGCGGAAAAATAAGTGTAGAAGACTGAACAGCAGGGTTTTGTGCAAAAATAAATTTGGTGCTGAAAAGTAGGAAAAATTGGAAAAAGGAATAATTTCTCACGTTCAATAATTGAGGTTGATATTTCGTTGAAAGAGGGGTAAAAACTTAAAATCAAATCTGTTGACTCATGGTTTTTTAACTGTGGAAAACTTATAATTCAAATTTATTAGATTTTATTGAGTATTTATTAAAAAAAATCAAGAATATTACGATACTTTTTTCAACCTCCTTAAAGAAACCCATTATCAGACATGAAATCAATTTCAACCAAGACCTTTTTTAGTTTTTTTACTTTCCTTTTTTTTAATTTCGGTGTCTCTGCACAAAATATAACAATAACACCACAAACTGCTTTGAAAAGCTATATTTCTAATAACGACAATAGTTTTCAATGGGAGTTAAAAGACTCCTCGGTAATTGGAAATGTAAAGATTTATCAGTTATTGCTTACTTCTCAAAAATGGCATAATTATACTTGGAGACATCAATTAACTGTTTTTGTTCCGAAAAATCGTCAATATAACGATGCACTATTGTTTATTACTGGCGGCTCAAATAAGGACGAAGCACCTAATTGGACAAAATTTGATGGTTTATGGCCTTCTTTGGCTGGTCTTGCCGAAAAAAATAAGGCAACTGTTGCTCTGATTCGTCAAGTGCCAAACCAACCGTTCTTTGGTAATTTGACCGAAGATGCACTAATTTCTTATACATTACATCAATTTAAGAAAGATAAAGATTATACTTGGCCTTTGTTATTTCCAATGGTAAAATCGGCAGTAAAAGCAATGGATGCTGTACAAGAATTTACGAGACAAAAGCAAAAATATGAAGTAAATAATTTTGTGATTTCGGGTGCATCAAAACGTGGCTGGACAACTTGGCTTTCGGCTGCCATTGACGATAAACGAGTTAAAGCAATTGCTCCGATGGTGATTGATATGATAAATATGCCTGCAACTCTCAGTTATCAGTACACAACTTATGGCGAATACAGCATACAAATTGAGGACTATGTAAAATTGGGAATTCCACAAGGAACGGATACCGAAGATGGTAAGGCAATTACTTCAATGATTGACCCGTTTTCTTATAGAAGTAAGTTGAATGTACCAAAAATGATTTTTATCGGTACAAATGACGAATATTGGACAGTTGATGCCATTAAACATTATTTGGGTGAAATTCCAGGGAAAAATATGATACATTATGTTCCGAATGTGGGTCATAATTTAGGTGGCGGAAAACAGGCGTTTGAGACTTTAAGTGCTTTTTTCGGACTTACAGTTTTAAATCAAGCATATCCAGTAAATACTTGGGAAATAAGTTTTAACAAAGTGCTTTCAGAATTGACAGTTAATGCCGTTGCAGAAAATTTGGTAGAGGCAACTTTATGGCAAACGACTTCTTCTGACCGAGATTTTAGAAATAATCTGTGGTTGAGTTCGAATATTAAGTTGAAAGATTTACCAAAAATTAAAATTTCAATGTCTCACCCAAAGAAAGGCTATCAGGCATATTATGTGGAAACCAAATACAAAGACCCGAATGGTGGAACTTTTAGCGTTTGTACGCGTGTGTATGTGACTGATAATGAGAAGGTTTTGTAGAAATATTTAAACCAACCGAAATAATTTTATTGTGTAGAGACGTAGAATGTAGAGACGTTGCATGTAGAGACGTTGCATGCAACGTCTCTACGTAATGATAATTATTTTCAAAAATCTCTTTTTATTTCCCAATTGGGTTTGTTTTTCTCGTTATATTCCAAAATACTTTCTTCGGCATCTTCCGATTTTCTGATTTCTTGTTAATTTTCTAAATAGATAATTAGAAATATTATATTTTAGACTTTCGCAATAAGTCTATTGTAAAAAATCGCTGTCAAATTTATTTTGACAGCGTTTTTTGAGGAAATAGGAAACTGTTTTGTTTTTTAATAATTGACTATTTTATGACCATTAACTGGAATTAAAATTTCATTTCCGTAAACCAAAACCTTAATATCGTTGCCACAAATATTTTCAATTTTAATAATATTTTCGTTGATAGATATTTTGAGTGAATTTCTTCTAAAACCAGTTCTGAAAGAGAAACCTTGCCATTGTTCGGGCAAGAATGGTTCGAAAGAAAGTTTGTCGTTTATAACTCTCATTCCTCCAAAACCTTTCACAACCGAAAGCCAAGTTCCTGCCATTGAAGTAATGTGAAGGCCATCTTCGGTATCATTATTATAATCGTCCAAATCG
>CAMAQF010000103.1 GCA_945860265.1 Emticicia agri
ATAAAAATATGACTTTTTTATCCATGAAAAACAGCGTACGCATAATGACTGAAAATTTAATTCAAATTCTATTATTGATGTAGTTTTGTCGCTAAAACAGTAAATATTTGCGACAATTTACCCTGTCAATGAAGTTAATTAAGAAGGGGTGAAACCCCCAAAAACGTCTAATTGTACCTCGAATAGCATCATATAAGTAAGAAATGAATTTGTTGAAATCTCTAAAAAATGACCGAAAAAGCAGATAAAATTATAAGATTTTATTCGAGAATTTTATTGAGATGTTCCACTCCATAGATTTTATAGTCAGTTCTTTTTTGGTATTGGTCGCCACCATAAACCAAATGAAGATTGGTTGCTGGTCGTATTTTTTTAAGATAATTTAGCCCTTTAAAATAATCAGGTTGAATTGTTTTGCCCGATTTGAGTTCGATGGCTTCTAAAGCTGTACCATTTTGTATTAAAATATCAACTTCGTGTTGGCTGGCATCTCGCCAAAAGTAAAACTGTGGACGCTTCCCTTTATTCAATTCAACTTTTAATAATTCATTGATTACCAAGTTTTCAAATAGACTTCCTTTGGCAAAATGTATATCTAACGCTTCTTTTGATTTAATTCCTAATAGGTGTGAAGCTAGACCTGTATCATAAAAATATACTTTAGGCGTACTCACCAAGCGTTTATTGAAGTTTTCAAAATAAGGGTTTAAGCGATAGGCTATAAATGATGTTTCGAGTACCGACATCCAAGCATTGATGGTTTTGTTGTTCAGTCCCAACTCTACTCCCAAGCTATTTTGATTGAATAACTGCCCAATTCTTCCTGCCAATAACCTGATAAAACGCTGAAATAAGTCTAAATCTAAGATGTTTTTTACTTGCCGTACATCTCGTTCGACATAAGTTTGTAGATAGCTGTCATAAAAAGAGGTGGCATCAATATCGGCAACTAATTTGCGGGGATAAAAGCCATTGATTAGCTGATTTTCCCAATGTAGTTGAGCATACTTGGTATTTTTGAGTTCTTCGATAGAGAAAGGTAATAGATTAAAAATAGCTACTCGTCCCGCCAATGATTGTGTGATTTTTTCCATAAGCAGGAAATTTTTTGAACCTGTCAAAATGTATTCACCATTACGTTGGCGAGCATCTGTAAATACTTGCAAATACGAAAACAACTCTGGTACATATTGTACTTCGTCTAAAATCACACCATTTTGGTAAGTTTCCAAAAATCCAACTGGGTCTTGTTGAGCAAATAATCTATCGCTTGGATTCTCTAACGTAACATATTTATAATCAGGTTTTAGTATTTTGGCAAGTGTAGTTTTGCCCGATTGGCGGGGGCCAGTAATACTTACAATGGGGTATTTAGCCAATAACTCAGTAATTTTTGAGGCAATTGTTCGATTAATCATTGGTATATTTAGGAATCTGATTCCCAAATATACAAATTTATATTAAAAGCTATCATTTAATGAGGAAATCTTGGACGATATTATTTTTGTATTTCTATTTTAGGAGAGATATACATTGCAAGAATTTTTAAAATAATGGTAGGAGTTAATGTTTTCGTCTTTTAATGTAATGAAGTAGCATATTTCTTTTATCTACTTTTGCCAAATGTTTTTTGTCCCACATATCTCTGTAAGCATAAACATGATAGACAGCTGCCGCTGGATTTAGTGCATAAAAATACCTACAAAGCCGCTTATATAATTGTAGCATTTCTTCATCAAAACAAAAATTGAGTAGTTTGATTAATTAGACAAATATTCACCGTAAGATTTTGATTTTTCCAGTTTTTCGTTTCTGCAATTAAACCATGATTTTTATTACCTTATTTATGTAAAATATGGTAATGTAATAAATGACATTGATTTTAAATGATTTGATGTTGAGCCAATTTTTATAAGTGATGGTTTTGTAGACGAAGGGAACTTGAGATATAAGTCAGGCTTCGATATGAATTTGGCTCAAATGCTAAGTCAGCCCAAAAAGCTATATTAGCCGAAACATACTACAAAGATGAAAAAATGGGTGTCAATCAAATCGCTATTCAAATAAGTTTTTCTAAAATGATGATTTATAAATATCCTAGACATCGGAAAGTTGAGATTAGTGCCTATCAAAAAAAGCAAGTGTAGTTGTAGATGTTCCTTAAATGATAAGA
The DNA here is from genome assembly GCA_945860265.1 of Emticicia agri. Taxonomy (GTDB): domain Bacteria; phylum Bacteroidota; class Bacteroidia; order Cytophagales; family Spirosomataceae; genus Emticicia; species Emticicia agri_A. Next base: position 2,174 of record CAMAQF010000103.1, read on the forward strand.
ATTGCTTGTAGATAAAAACTAGCAAACACACAAGCCTACAAAAAAATCCGTTGGGAAAATTGTACCTTTGAGTAGTTTAGTCCTAAGATGTAGCTATTTGAGTATCCATTAATATAAATATAATACTAACGCTTGAACTAATAAACCGCCAAATTTGAACGAACTAATCACATATTTCAATCAATTCAATCATCTTTCAGATGAAGCTATCAAGGCTATTGCTGATATTTCAAAGCCTGTAATAATCAAGAAAAACCAAGATTTACAAGCAATCGGACATACTTGCAGGACTATTTATTTCATCAAAAAAGGTGTGGCACGAATATATTATTTTAAAGATGACATCGAAATAACCGAGTGTTTTGCTTTTGAAAATGCTATTATCGCACGAGTCGAAAGTTTATTTACAGGCAAACCTTCTCGAAAAGCGATTCAAATGATTGAAGATTCGGAACTAATCGGCATCAATTCTCCGAAACTATTTGAACTCTACAATAAATTTCCTGAAATAGAGCGTTTGTTCAGAAAGATATTTGAATCTGCTTATGTTGATACCGTTAATAGAGTAGAAAGTATTCAGTTTCATTCAGCCGAAGAGCGTTACAATGCTTTGTTGAAAGATAGTCCAAATGTACTGCAAAGAGTTCCTCTAAAATATATTGCTTCTTATTTAGGTATCACTCAAGTAAGCCTTAGCCGCATCAGAGGCATACGCTGATTATTTATCAAATGATAAATTTTACTAAAAATAGTGCATCTACCTTTGCATTAAATTTACGCAAAATGGTAGTTAGCAAAACAAATAATCAAAACATCACAGTTTCATTAGGACTCAAAGAAAACTGGCAACAGTTTGGTTTATTGGTAATTGTGAATGCTTTTGTGGGCGGAATGGTAGGTTTAGAGCGTTCAATTATTCCACAATTAGCCGAAACCGAATTTGGTCTATCATCAAAATCTGCCATACTTTCGTTTATCGTTGCTTTTGGCGTCACAAAAGCAATTGCCAATTATTTTACAGGAAGATTAGCCAATAAAATTGGTCGTAGAAACCTTTTGATAATCGGTTGGCTCTTGGCATTGCCGATTCCTATTATCATTATTTATGCAAATGCTTGGTCGTGGATTATTGTGGCAAATATGCTTTTAGGTGTTAGTCTGGGACTTACTTGGAGTAGTACTGTTGTGATGAAAATGGATTTGGTTGGTGAAAAACAACGAGGTTTAGCAATGGGAATCAATGAATTTGCTGGTTATTTGGCAGTTGGAATTGTTGCATTCTTGACTGGTTTTATCGCCGAAAAATATGGCGTTCGACCCTATCCATTTTATATTGGCATCCTTATTTCTATCTTAGGGCTTTTATTAAGCGTTATTTGGGTTAAAGACACCAAAATCTTTGTTTTGCAAGAAACAAAAAACTCTACAATTATCAATACTGAAAATGTATTTTGGACGACTACCTTTAAAGACAAAACACTAAGTTCGGTAACGCAAGCAGGGCTAGTCAATAACCTAAATGATGGTATGATTTGGGGACTTTTGCCAATTTTATTGTTACAATTAAATTTAAATAATCAGAATATTGGTATTATTACCGCTATTTACCCCACTTTTTGGGGTATTGGACAACTTTTCACTGGAAAAATGTCAGATATTTATTCTAAGAAAAAAATGCTATTTTGGGGAATGTTCGTGCAAGGAATCACTATTGTCTTATTGGTTTTTGCAAAGGATTTCTATATTTTAGCTATATTATCTGCCTTTTTAGGCATTGGTACGGCTTTGGTTTATCCTACTTTTTTATCAACAATTGCCCAAGTTACAAACCCCAATCAACGAGCCGAAAGTATCGGAACGTTTAGACTTTGGAGAGATTTGGGCTATGCTTTTGGAGCTATTATTTCGGGCATAACTGCCGATATTTTTGGCATTCAATACGCCATCATTTTGATAGGAATTATTACAATTATATCGGCAATCATTATTCAAACTCGAATGCCTAAAAAACTTTAGAAAACGGAGTAATTAAGGCACTTTTTACTTAAAAAATTATACTTTTAACTAATTTTAAATAAAAACCAACGGTAATGAGCAAAATCCTATAATTTTATTGTTGCCTTAATTATAAACAAGCCTTGAATTTATAAAATCTGCTCAAAAATGAAATTAGACCTTGATTTTTTACACGATAAATTTGGAAAAATATTTGAAGTTGGCCTCCTAAAAGAACTTGCCGAATTTGGCACATACATGGACGTAGAAGAAGGTTTTGTCTTGATGCGTCCAGGTGGATATATTCGTACAGTTCCAATTTTATTAAGTGGTTCGGTCAAAATTGTGCGTTCTGACTCCGAAGGGCGTGAAGCATTACTCTATTACTTAGGCGAAAAAGATTCATGTGCCATGTCGTTAACTTGTTGCCTAAACAGCCGTCAAAGCGAAATTACGGCAATAACAGATTCACAAACGCAGTTGATTTCAGTACCTGTCAGCAAAATTGAGGAATGGATGACCAAGTATTTATCTTGGAAAGAATTCGTTTTCATGACTTACCAAAAACGTTTTGATGATTTATTGGCGGCCATTGACCAAATCGCTTTTTTCAAACTCGATGAAAGATTAATTTCATTATTGAAGAAAAAATCAGCTCAATGCGGATGCACGGTTTTTAATGTAACCCATGAAGAATTAGGCAATGAATTGGCAACTTCAAGAGAAGTCATATCTCGACTTTTGAAACAACTTGAACGCCTCGGACGGGTAAAGCTTTCTAGAAATAAAATTGAATTATTGGATATAGTCTTGAAATAAAATTCAAGGCTTTTTTTATCTCAAAAAAAACAATGACAAAATCATAAATTTTTGGGGCTTTGTAACAATTATCACTGAACAAGCATTTTACGCACGGTACTTTTGTAGTGTTAAATCACAAAACACTACCAATTACAATGAATTCTACTGAAACAATGGGCTTTGCTGCCTCAATCTTAATAGGTGTTAGTTTGGGTCTTATTGGCGGCGGCGGCAGTATTCTTACCTTACCTGTATTAGTTTATTTGCTACATATTAGTCCAGTTATCTCTACGGCTTACTCACTTTTTATTGTTGGTACAACTTCATTGGTTGGTTCGGCAAGTTTTATGAAAAAGAAGTTGGTCAATTATCGTGCAGCACTAGTGTTTGCCATTCCTTCATTTACAACCGTTTTTCTAACTCGAAAATACTTAGTTCCTGCTATACCTGACCCATTATTTAATATTACGGGATTAGAGATTTCCAAAAACGTCGGCATCATGGTTTTTTTCGCATTAATCATGCTGGCGGCATCATATTCGATGATAAAAAGCAAAAAAGATGAAAAAGAAGAAGATACTGACGAATTGAAATTCAACTATCCGATGATTGCCCTCGAAGGTGGTTTAGTAGGGATATTGACAGGAATTGTTGGTGCTGGTGGGGGATTTTTGATTATTCCTGCACTTGTTCTTTTTGCTCGTTTACCGATGAAAATGGCGGTCGGAACTTCACTTTTGATAATTGCCGCTAAATCTCTTATCGGATTTTTAGGTGATTTATCAAATATCCAAGTTGATTGGGCTTTCTTATTACCCTTTACAGCCCTTTCTGTAATTGGAATTTTCTTAGGAACATATCTTTCAAAATTCATTCCTGGCGAAAAACTTAAAAAATCCTTCGGTTGGTTTGTACTGGTAATGGGAATTTATATCGTCACGAAAGAAGTTTTTTTTAAATAATTTCAAAAAAATCGTGGCTTTGTAATAAATGTTACAGTAAAAGTTTTTCAATCAATCTAATTTTGAATCAAATCTAAAACTTATAGAACTATGTTTTTTCAACACGTTTATGACAAAAGTTTAGCTCAATCGAGCTATTTTATAGGATGCCAAAAAGCAGGAATTGCCATCGTAATAGACTCAAAAAGAGATATTGATACCTATCTCGAAATTGCGAAGCAAAACAATATGAAGATTACGCATGTCACCGAAACCCATATTCACGCAGATTTCTTATCTGGTTCTAGAGAGTTAGCAGCAGTAACAGGTGCAGAAATGTATCTTTCCGATGAAGGTGGCGAAGGTTGGCAATATGAGTTTAATCACGTTGGTTTAAAAAATGGCAGTATAATTACGGTTGGAAACCTAACTTTAGAAGTAATTCATACGCCGGGCCATACACCTGAAAGTATCAGTTTTTTATTGACAGATAAGCCAGCAAGTTTAGAGCCAGTGATGTTATTTACAGGAGATTTTGTCTTCGTTGGAGATGTTGGACGCCCTGATTTATTAGAAAAAGCAGCAGGCATTGTTGGCACAAAAGAAGCAGGTGCATTAGAAATGTATAAATCGGTACAGCGTTTCAATGCTTTACCTGATTATTTACAAGTTTGGCCAGGTCACGGAGCAGGTTCTGCTTGCGGAAAAGCATTAGGTGCAGTTCCAAGCACCACGGTAGGATACGAAAAAATCAGAAATTGGGCGTTCCAATACGAAGATGATAAAGACGGTTTTGTAAAATATCTTTTGGCTGACCAACCAGAGCCACCAAAGTATTTTGCGATGATGAAACACCTTAATAAAGTTGATAGACCTTTATTGACCGAAGTCCCGAAGCAAAAGAAACTTTCGGCACAAGAAGTAAAGACTGCCATGAATAAAGGAATCAAGGTGATTGATGCTCGCAATAAAGTAGAATTTGCAGCAGGTTTTGTGCCTGATAGTATCAATATTCAAGGAAATAACGCTTTTGCTACTTGGATGGGCTGGTTTATAAACTATCAAGAATCGTTTATATTAGTTGCGACTGATGACCAAATTGATGATTTAACTCGTAAATTAATGCGTATCGGTTTAGATAATGTTTTGGGTTATGTATCGGATGTAAATTCGTTGGGAATTGAATTGAAACAAAGCGATGTAATTGGAATCGATGAATTTAAAACTTATTTAGACCGTGAAGATACACAAATCATCGACCTCAGAGGTGTTGCCGAATTTAATAAAGGTCACGTAGCAGGTGCTGATAATATTTTTGTTGGAACGATTCTACAAAACATTAATAAAATCAGCAAAGATAAACAAGTAATTATCCATTGCCAAAGTGGCGATAGAGCTGCTATTGGTTATTCATTATTGCTAAAAAGTGGTCTCAAGAATGTAAAAAATTATTTAGCAGGGATGAACGAATGGGTAAACAAAGGAAATCCGATTGAAACAACCGTTGTTGAAGCGGCAGTTTGCTAAAATCAATTTTATGACTTTTATAAACCCCAATCATTTCGTATGTCTTGGGGTTTATTTTTTTTAAATATCCTCACATTTCTTTATCAAGTGTAACATTTATCACTTTACTTTCTATAACAAAATCTGACCTTTGTCATAGAAATTATTTACAACACAAAACAACAAAGACAATGTTAGATTTTTTGAAAACAAAAAAAATTATGAGAATGTACAGGCAGCAGCATTCCAGAAATTAATTACGGAAACCTCAAATTCAGTAATTTTAGATGTAAGAACTCCTGCCGAGCATAAACAAGGTGGAATAGATGGAGCAATAAATATTGATATTATGGGAAGTAGTTTCGCTCAAAAAGTAGCAGCTTTGGATAAAGACAAAACGTATTTTGTTTATTGCCGTAGTGGAAATCGTAGTGGGAATGCTTGCGAAATGATGAGTAAAGATGGTTTTAAAAACCTCTATAATCTTTCGGGTGGCATGATGAACTGGCCGTATTAATAAAGATTGAAGTTTAATAAAAAATAGCCAACTATTAAAATTTAAAAACATGACAACGCTTCTAAAAAACTGGGATTTTATGCGATTTCTTCGCTTAGGAATCGGACTTTGGTTAGCTTATACTGCCATTACAGAACATCAGTTAATCATTGGTATGATGGCTGGTTTGTTTCTTCTACAAGGCATAATGAATATTGGTTGTGGAAGCAAAGGCTGTAATGTACCTTACAATAGATGTAATAGAAATCAGAAAGTTGAAGATATTAGTTTAGAAGAAGTAAAATAAAAACAAAGTAATCCTTTAATAAAGTGGAAACGAGGGAAAATAAACTTTTGCCGATAAAACAGAATGCTAAAGATGATGAAGTGAAATTTGCTCTTTCCGACTAAAATGGTGCATTTACAATCTTAGTTCCTGAAAAATGAAAGAAGAAATACAAAAAATGGACAAAGAGAAAGGAAAAACTTGTGAACATTAGAATAAAGTAGAACATATATTTGGAGCAACAAGTCTTATCATTAGGCTTGTTGCTTTTTTATATTCGTTTTATACAATTATTTCTGAGTTTGTAACAAATATCACATAAGGTCGATGATATTACTCATATTTTTGTGTAGTAAATTATCAAAGCTATCTTATGGCAAAATCAGATTCAAGCAAAGCCGCAAAACAATTAACCTCAATTTTAGCCTTTTTAAGTGGGCTACTCTTACTAACCATTTTTCTTATACTTGGTTTTGTTTATGTCAATCTTTTTGGTGTACCAAATTTTAATTCTTCTGAAGAAATTGTGAAGAAAAAAGAAGTTGCAAAAATTGATACCAATTTTGTGCAACTTTGGACAGCCCCAGCCGATTGGCGAATAATGAAACTCGAACCCGAAGAACAAAAACTGGTCAAATATGGTAAAGAACTCATTGCCCATACTTCCGAATATTTAGGACCCAAAGGTAGTGTTTCGCAAATTTCTAATGGTATGAATTGCCAAAACTGCCATTTGAATGCAGGAACACAGCCTTGGGGAAATAATTATTTTGCTGTACAAGCCAATTATCCAAAATTTAGAGAGCGTTCGGGAGCAGTTGAAAATCAAGTAAAGCGTGTAAATGATTGTTTTGAACGAAGCCTAAACGGCAAAGCACTCGATTCGACAAGCAAGGAAATGAAAGCAATTTTGGCTTATATCAAATGGGTAGGCTCAGATGTACCAAAGAAAACAACGCCTCGAGGAGCTGGAATTTTTAAAGTAAAAGGCTTAAAGCGTGCCAATGACCCTGAAAAAGGACGTGTAGTGTATGAGCAAAAATGTCAATCTTGCCATCAAGCCAACGGCGAGGGAATATTAGCTAAAAATGGCAAAAGCTATACCTATCCGCCACTTTGGGGCAAACATAGTTATAATCATGGTGCTGGCTTGTATCGAATTTCAAACTTTGCAGGTTATGTAAGATATAATATGCCGCTTGGTGCAACTTACGAACGCCCACAACTGACCGACGAAGAAGCTTGGGACTTAGCTGCTTTTGTAAACTCTCAACCACGCCCTACCAAAGATTTAAGTAAAGATTGGCCAAATATTGCAGGTAAACCTTTCGACCATCCTTTTGGCCCTTACGCCGATCCATTCTCTGAGCAACAGCATAAATATGGGCCATATAAGCCAATAAAAGAATGGAAAGAAGCCCACAAAAAACCATCAAATTCAAAATAATCAACCTTAAATATTTTATCTATGAAAGCCCTCAATCTGTTATTATTTGCAATTTTAGTATTTGTATCTACCGAAGTTTTTGCCCAAAAACAAAAGAAAGTTAAAGAACATCGAGTAGTTTTTCATCTTGTAACTCCCGATACTGTTGCATATCGTGCATTGACCAAACAACTTACAGATGTATTATCAGTTTGGCCAACTGCCAAAATTGAGGTAGTTGTGCACAATAAAGGTTTGGGAATGGTGATAAAAGGCAAAAGTCAATTTGAACCAGAAATAAATAATCTAATCGAACAAGGTGTTTCGTTTGTTGTTTGTGAAAACTCACTTAAACAACAAAAATTGACCAAAGAGCAAATCTTCTCGAAGGCTGGTTTTGTTCCAGCAGGTTTGGTCGAGATCATTGAAAGACAAGAACAAGGTTGGTCATATATTAAAGCAGGATTTTAATAGTCTACGGTCACCGGTCGATAGTTTACTGCAATTGTTTACTATCGTGATTGATTAAATATTTAAAATTATCTAACAAAAATGCAATCAAGACGAAAATTCTTACAATCTGGACTTTTGGTTACTGCGGCGGCAGGAACTCCAAGTACTTTAATAGCCAATAATGAAACTACGGTTTTGGCAATAAATGGCAAAGAAACTGCCAAAAATGGCACAATTACTTTTCTACAAACAACCGATGTGCATTGTCAGCTTCACGCCCACGATGAGTTATTTTGGGAAAATAACCAACTAACTTTTCGCAAAACTGGCGGTTATGCTCATTTGGCAACTGCTTTGGATGTTTTGAAGAAAGAAAATCCCGAAAATACCATCACAATCGACACGGGCGATATGTTTCAGGGAAGTATGCTTTCGGTAAAAACTACTGGGCAAGCATTTATTCCTTTGCTCAATGCCCTCAATTATGATATGTATTTGCCAGGAAACTGGGAAGTGGTTTATTACAAAAAAAACATGCAAAAACTCATGGGCGGCTTGCTTGCTCCAAAAGTTTGTGCCAATATGTACCACGATTTAGGTGATGGTAAAAAAGGTGAACTGATTTTTCAGCCTTATCAAATTGTAAATCGTTTGGGCGTAAAAATAGGTATTTTGGGATATACCGATCCACTCGTGCCACTTCGCCAATCGCCACTTTATAGCAAGGGAATCGTTTACACAAAACCTGAAGAAAATCTAAAACAATATGTCGAAATATTAAAAGAACAAGAACAATGTGATTTTGTCATTATTCTTTCACATCTCGGACTTTCGCAACAAATTGCCCTCGGAAATCACCCCGATTGCAAAGGTGTTGATTATATTTTTGGAGCAGATACGCACGAACGAGTACGCAAACCGATTCAAGCCGAATACTCAAAAATCGTTGAACCTGGAGCTTTTGGTTCTTTCGTTGGAAGACTGGATTTAAAAGTTGAAAATGGGAAAATTACGGGTGAAAAATACGAACTTATAGAAGTAAGTCCACAGAAATTTCCTGCAAAAAAGGCTGTTTTGGATATTATTGAAGAAATAGAAAAACCTTACAAGGAAGAAATCAATAAAATACTTGGATATAGCACCGTACCGCTTTACCGAAATTTTGTAGTAGAAAACACGATTGACACCATGATTGTTGATGCCCTTAAATGGAAAGTCAATGCAGATGTAGTGTTATCGAATGGATTCCGTTTTTGCCCACCACGCACGGCAGGAAAAGATGGAAAAGTAGCCATCACCGAAGGATATTTATATGATATGCTACCCGTTGATTCAACTATTAGAACTGCCAAAGCCACTGGTCAACAAATCATGGATTGGCTCGAAAAAGAGCTACAAAATGTATTTGCCCAAGATGCTTCTAAGCGTTTTGGCGGTTGGTTGATACGTTTCAAAGGAATGCAAGTCGAATTTAAGGCTTTTGAACGAGTTGGGCATAGAGTTCAAAAAGTTACAATTGCGGGTCAAGCACTTGACTTAAGCAAAAGCTATGTTTTATGTGCGTGTGAACGTGATGGCGACCCCGACGATATGCTTTGCCGTATGAAAGGCGTAAAGGAGGGTACAAATACAGCCTTTACGCTACATAGTATGATGAAAGAATATTTACAAAAGTTCTCACCTATTACCCCAATATTAAGACACGATGCCAAGATTTTGGATGGTCCACAAGACTTACTAAGTCAAGTTTCGGGCGTAGATTATCAATTTGTTTAATTATATATGTTGTAGATACGTTGTAATGCAACGTGTCTACGCAAATACTATCAAAAACACATCTGCTGCTACGTATATTAATATTATTTTTTCAATGTAACATTTGTCACGAACATTAAAACTTGTAACTGATACTTTTGTACCATTATAGTATCAAATTATGAGAAGAATCAATTTTAATTATGTTATTTGGTCATTTTTTATTTCAATAAGCTTAGTAAATGCCCAAGGCATTCACTCTTTCCATGAGGCAGACAAAGACACCAATACTTTAAGTCATTTTTTTGAAAAAGGTCGATTTTATGGTCATGCACGCTCATTTATGTCAGCAACCAACAATAAAGGTGACTTGACAGATTATCATGCTTGGGGAATTGGGGCGGGTATTGGGTATGAAACGCCGAAGTTTTTCAAACATTTTCAATTTGGAATTAGCGGCTTTTTTATGTTTAATCTAAAATCTTCTGACTTAGCTAAATCTGACCCAAAAACTAACCAATCAAATCGTTATGAAATTGGTTTATTTGACATCGAACGCCCCGACGACCATGAAGATTTAGACCGTCTCGAAGAGTTATTCTTAAAGATTCATACAGGTAAAAAATCAATTTTAACTATTGGACGACAAATTCCACAAACACCTTTTATCAATCCACAAGATGGTCGAATGCGTCCAACACTTATTGAAGCTGCGGCGTTGGATTTAAAAGAATGGAAAAACCTAAGCCTACACGGGGAGTATATTTGGCGAATTTCGCCTCGCTCAACAGTTCGGTGGTTTGATACTGGCGAAAGTATCGGAATTTATTCAGTTGGGGTTGATATTAACGGAAAACCTTCACAATATAAAAATAAAGTAGAGTCGGCTGGTGTTGGAGTAATTGGTTCAACATATCAGAAAAAACAATTGAATATTCAATTTTGGGATACGTATATCGACAACATACTAAATACAACTCAACTAAAAATTGAATGGAAATCTAAACCATTAGCTGGTAAAAATTGGATTTTTGGCGGACAATATATCCAACAAAATGCCGTAGGAAATGGTGGAAACGAAGACCCAACAAAAGCCTATACGCAAGTAAAAAGTGGTTCAATAGTATTTTCTGGACGAGTTGGGCAACAATCTGCAAAATTTGATTGGTTTCTTAATGGCACTCGAATCACGGCAAAAGGACGTTATCTAATGCCACGAGAATGGGGTCGTGAAACGTTTTATACATTCATGCTTCGTGAGCGAAACGAAGGTTTTGGCGATGTAACAGCCATAACGGCTAATGCTTTTTTCAAACCTGAAAAACACATCAAAATAGAGTTGAGCGGTGGCTATTTTTCTTTACCAGATGTAAAAAATTTCGCTTTGAATAAATATGGTATGCCTTCTTATTCACAAATTAATTTAGGATTAACTTATCAATTTGACCATTATTTAAAAGGACTAAATGCCCTATTATTGGTGGTTCGCAAAGACGATATTGGCGAAACTTACCAAAATGACCGCTTCGTTTTCAACAAAGTAAACATGACCCATTTAAACTTAATTATCAACTATCATTACTAAACAAAACTGTATGAAACAAATTTTTGAATTCATTATTCAACCTTGGCCTTGGTACGTAGCAGGCCCACTTATTGGACTTACTGTGCCAACACTTTTACTGATTGGCAATAAATCTTTCGGAATTTCATCATCACTTCGCCACGTTTGTGCAGCTTGTTTTCCTGCTGACATTCCTTTTTTTAAATATGATTGGAAAAAAGAAATATGGAACTTGATTTTTGTTTTGGGTGTATTTTTCGGTGGAATTATTGCTACCAATTTCTTAGAAAATCCCAATACATTCGTTCTTTCAGAAGCAACAATCAATGATTTGAGAGCATTAGGAATTAAAGATTTTTCTGGTTTAATGCCTGCCGACTTATTTTCAGTTGAAACGTTATTCTCAATAAAAGGGCTTATCTTCTTTGTTTTTGGTGGCTTTTTAGTAGGATTTGGAACTCGATATGCTGGTGGATGTACATCGGGTCATTCAATTATGGGACTTTCAAACTTGCAAGTTCCATCATTAGTTGCT
>CAMAQF010000104.1 GCA_945860265.1 Emticicia agri
TCGTAGGAACGTCCAATTTGGACGTTCCTACGAACAAAATCTATTTAAAAATAGAAAAACCTGCACAAATATTAGCAGGTTTTAGAAAACATTAATAGAGTTTTAACAATTTCTTATGACAAGAATTTAAGATTCATCGCATAAAGCCCTGAAAATATAGCGGCATTAATCAAAGACATAATTCCTACTCCCCAGCCAATGGCTCCGCCCATGATAGCTATTGGTGCAATAATGCCAATGACATTACCCGCAATATAAACCCAAAAACCTTTTTTACGGAGTCCCCACAACCAAATTGCTCCCAAAATCAATAGAATACTCGAAATTAAAGTCATAACTCCAGATGCAACTAAAGTGTCTTTTTGAATCAGTTTATTGGCTTCTGCTTGTGATTCTTCAATTTTTTCAAGGTCTTTTTCCGACATATATTTTGAAAACATATCCATTACCATTTCATTGGCTTGTTCTTTACTTTCGATTATTTTTTCAGGCGTAAAAATATTCGGAATCGCTCCATAAAATTTGTAGGCATTAAAAACAAGGGTCAAGATACACAAAATCGTCAGAAATGTCGGACGAACGGATGTTTGGTTTTCTTCAAATGGATTTTGCATGATTTTCTATTTTAAATAATGGTTTATGTGTTTTTCGGTAGAAAGTTATTGATAAGCGACAAAACGATGTATAAAAATATAATTAACGGTATAGCCACAAACTGCAGAGCCATGAGTAAAATTACAGAAAAAATCAGAAAAATATACTTAATTTGGTTAGAAACCCAAGAAAAATTTTTGAATTTGAGTGCAAACAATGGTATTTCAGAAATCAGTAAATAACTCATAATGAGCGTGTAAGTAATTAAGAATGTAGAGTTTAGAATTAAGAATTTGTATTCGGGATTGAACTCTAAAATTAGTGGAAATGCCGCCACCACAATAGCATTAGCAGGCGTAGGTACACCAATGAAAGAGTCCGACTGACGGGTATCAATATTAAATTTGGCCAGACGTAAGCAAGAAAAAAGTGCCAGAACAAATGCCACATAAGCCAAAGTAGGCAAATGTGTTTGTGATAAAAGATTTGAGGGAATTACATCTGATAAAACCGTATTTTGTGTTGTTGAAATCTGAATCAATTTGGCAATTATACACGATGGTAAAACGCCAAATGTTACCATATCGGCCAAAGAATCAAGTTGCTTGCCAATTTCAGAATGTTGATTTAGCAATCGTGCCACAAAACCATCCAAAAAATCAAGAATTCCTGCAATAAATATCAAATATGAAGCCCAAAGCAGGTTTCCTTCAAAAACAAAAACAATTCCCAAGCAACCACAAAGTAGATTGCCGAGTGTCATTATATTTGGAATAGTAAATAATTTCATAAAGTTGTAGGACAAGTTTTTAACTTGTCAGATTGCGTAAATAATGTAATATAATGATTTATATTTTACTGCAAAAAAGGATTTGTTTTGCGTTCATAACCAATCGTTGTTGGGTCGCCATGACCTGAATAAACCTTATAATCATCATCGAGCGTCAGAAATTTCGTTGTTATGCTATGAATTAATGCTTCGTGGCTACAAAAAGGAAAATCAGTTCGCCCAACGCTGCCTCTGAAAAGCACATCGCCTCCGATAACAAATTTCTGAGCATGATTAACAAAGGCTAAATGTCCCGGAGCATGACCTGGTACAAACCTGATTTCAAGCTCTGAGTTTCCGAAAAATATTTTGTCATTTTCATCAATAAAACCATCGGCCTCGACTGGTTCGTAGCCTTTTATTCCCCACATTTGGCAGCGATTTTCTACATCGGCCAAAATCGGAACTTCGTTTTTGTGAATCAGCATCTTTATACCAAATCTACGCTTCACATAAGCAGCCCCAAAAACATGGTCGAGGTGACAGTGTGTTTGTAGTAACTGCTTGACTACTAAACGATTATCAGTAATAAAATCGGCCAATTCTTCTTTTTCATATTGAGCTAAACATCCAGGATCAATAATAACAGCTTCTTGAGTTTCGTCCCATAAAATATATGTATTTTCACCAATTGGCGAGAAAGTAAAGGAATGTATGTTTATCATATTGTATGTGCATTGAGCTTTATGCTGCATGCTTTTTTGAAAATATCTTAATCTGTTTGCTTAAATCGTGTAACTTATTGCATATAGCTTGAAGCCTATAGCCTATTGCATATAGCATAAAGCCTACATCCTATAGCTTAAAGAATAAAGCATAAAGCATTTTTTCTACAAAAGTAAAAAAATAGTGGGCTTTTTGTGTAAATCGGGCTTAGATTTTCGCCAGTCTTTCACTCGAAGTGTTTTTATGAACTCGTCTTCGGCGGTTACGTTACAAGCGATACAGAGTAACGTTTCGGAGTTAAGATTTTGCAAAATATCTTCCAACAGTTGATTATTTCTGAAAGGGGTTTCCATAAAAATCTGTGTTTGTTGTTTTTTCTTGGCTATTTGTTCTAAATCCTTTAAAGATTTGATTCTCAGTTGTTTATCAATTGGTAAGTAGCCATTGAATGTAAAACTTTGACCATTAAAACCCGAAGCCATCAAGGCCATCAGAATCGAACTTGGACCCACCAAAGGCACAACTTTATATCCTAATTGATGAGCAAAGCCTACTGCAACCGCACCAGGGTCGGCCACACCTGGGCAACCTGCTTCGCTGATGATTCCTGCATCGGTTTTTAGTTTTTTTAGTTGGACAAGGGTTTGGTCGTGGGGTGTATCCTTGTTTAATTCATAAAATATAATATCATCAATTACTTTATCCAGTTTTAGGCTACTAATAAACCGTCGAGCGGTGCGGAGTTCTTCAACAAAAAAAACATTCAATTCGCTCACGACTGCTTTTATTTGAGGTGGTAAAACTGTTTCTTGCGTGTCGTGTGCAAGAATGGTTGGTATTAGGAAAAGGGTCATATTTTGTTTAATTCAATTCCGAAACAAGCTGTTTCGTTTATATGGTGGTTTATATCACAAATAGAAACTTCTCAGATATTTTTATAATCAAACAAAAATGGTTTGTGAAAATTCAGATAGTTAATCATCTTATTATCAGGACTTTGTACCGAGTGACGGTCGCCTTTGAACCTTTGCAACTATGTGCCTATTGAGTATAAAAACCACTTTTATCAAAACCATTCTACAATATTATGTAATTTTACGACGGTTTAAAAATCATTAATCAGATATGTCAGAAGTAAAGCTTACTCAATATAGTCACGGGTCGGGTTGTGGATGCAAGATTTCGCCCAATGTTCTAGACCAAATTTTACACACACTTACGCCTCAGAGTGCTTTTTCAAACCTTTTAGTTGGAAACAAAGACAAAGACGACGCCGCAGTTTTTGATTTGGGAAACGGCGAAGCAATCATTAGTACGACCGATTTTTTCATGCCAATCGTTGATGATGCTTTTGATTTTGGTCGAATCGCTTCGACAAATGCACTTAGCGATATTTATGCAATGGGTGGTGAACCAATGATGGCGATTGCTATTTTGGGTTGGCCGATTGATACAATTCCTGCCGAAATTGCTCAAAAAGTACTAGATGGAAGCCGTGCCACTTGCACAGCAGCCAATATTCCGTTGGCAGGCGGACATAGCATTGATAGTCCCGAACCGTTTTTTGGTTTGGCCGTGACTGGAAAAGTAAAAATTGAGCATCTAAAACAAAATTCAACAGCAACTGAAGGCTGTCTGTTGTATCTCACAAAACCACTCGGCGTTGGATTATTAGCAACTGCTCAAAAAATGGGTATTTCAAATCCAGAATATTTGCAAGTGGCTGTTAATCAAATGGCTACACTGAATAAAGTAGGAGCAGATTTAGGAAAACTTTCAGCCGTAAAAGCAATGACCGACGTAACAGGTTTCGGACTTTTAGGTCATTTGGTAGAAATGTGTGAAGGTAGCAACTTGAGTGCCGAAATCAGCTACGAAAAAGTGCCAAAAATGCCAGAAGCCAACGATTATTTATATCCGTTTTGTGCCCCTAAAGGCTGCAATACTAACTGGGAAAGTTATGGCGAAAAAGTATCCACTATCACCGATACACAAAGAATTTTATTAGCAGACCCTCAAACCAGCGGTGGACTTTTGATTGCTGTAGAACCAGCAGGAAAAGAAGAATTAGAAAGAATTTTGCAAGAAAATGGCATTTTGACTGAGTCTTTCGGACTAATGATTGCTAAAACAGAGAAAAGTATTAATGTGATTTAATTGCCCAAGCTTTCATCCATAGTGATGGGTTTTCAAACCCATCACTATGGAATTTGAGAAAACAACATCGACATTACAAAATGCAAAATATCAACCGTCGTAAATTCATTCAGCAAAGTACATTGGCAGGCATGGGTTTATTGATTCAAACCAGAGGTTTCGCACAAGAATTTCCAAGTGTGAGGGTTTCGGCCGAAAAACGAAACTTTAGTAGTTTGGCCATTGAGGCGACTATTAGCCGCATGAAAACACAAATAAAAGACCCTGAGTTGGCTTGGTTGTTTGAAAATTGTTTCCCGAACACGCTTGACACAACGGTTTATTTTAAAAAGAAAGACGACCTCCCAGATACGTTTGTGATTACGGGCGATATTCACGCCATGTGGTTGCGAGATAGCACTGCACAAGTCACGCCGTATTTGAGTTTGATGAAAGAAGACTCCGCTTTGCAACAACTTATTGCAGGCGTGATTAATCGCCAAACTGAATGTATTTTGATTGACCCTTATGCCAATGCGTTTAATGATGGTGCAGGAAAATCAGAATGGCTTAGCGACCATACCGATATGAAACCTGAACTCCACGAACGCAAATGGGAACTTGATTCACTTTGCTACACGGTGCGATTGGCGTACAATTATTGGAAATTGACCAACGATACTAGTGTTTTTGATGAAAAATGGCTAACAGCCGCCCAAAGTATTATTACTACTTGTCGAGAACAACAAAGATTTAAAGGTGTAGGAAAGTACCGTTTCGGACGCACAACTTCTTGGTCCACAGATACGGTTCCGGGCAATGGTTTGGGGAATGTGACGAAACCTAATGGCTTGATTCACAGCATTTTCCGCCCGTCGGATGATGCTACTGTTTATCCGTTTTTGATTCCTGCCAATTTGTTTGCCGTCGTTTCGTTTCGACAAATGGCCGAGATTGCTACCAAAGTTTATAAAAATAACGTTTTTGCCAAGGAATGTAAAGAATTTGCGAACGAAGTAGAAGCGGCTATTAAAAAACATGCGATTATCACACACCCAAAATTTGGTAAAATATACGCAATGGAAGTAGATGGTTTTGGAAATTGCCTGCTACAAGACGATGCCAATGTGCCTAATTTAATGAGTTTGCCGTATTTGGGTGCAGTAAAAACCAGCGACCCCATTTACCAAAATACTCGCCGATTTGTGTTGAGCGACTCAAATCCGTATTTTTTCAAAGGAAAAGCTGCCGAAGGTGTTGGCAGTCCGCATACATTGGTAAATCAGATTTGGCATTTGAGCATCATTATGCGAGCCATGACCTCAACCAATGATCAAGAGATTTTACAACAACTCAAATTCTTGAAAAACACGCACGCCAAAACAGGTTTTATGCACGAGTCATTTGATAAAGATGATGCCACCAAATTTACAAGAAAATGGTTTGCATGGGCAAATACACTTTTTGGAGAAATGATGCTGAAAGTAGCCAAAGAACGCCCATATTTATTAAAAAATGTGCTTTAATTGTAAAACAGATTTGTAATCTGTCAGTTTTTATTCTGAAAAACCTCTGATTTTTTAGAGCGAGTGAATCACAACAACAAAATTTAATATATTTAGAAATACTGTTATACCAAGCCATAATCTGATGAAAATACTAAAAATAGCCATTCTTAAAGATGCTTTTGATGAGATTTTGAGTGGAGAAAAAACTGAAGAATACCAAGATTTTATACCTTTTTGGGAAGAACAACTATTGATAAAAGACAAAGAAGGAGTCAGATTCAGAGAGTATGATGCCGTTGAATTTAGAAATGGATTTGAAGCAAATGTTCCGTCGGTATTGGTGGAATGGAAAGGCACAGAATTGGAACTTTTTGATGAAGCACCACGAGGCTCGAAAGACCCTGAAGATTATTATTTTGTAATCAATTTAGGTAAAATCATTGAAACAAAAAATTGCTAATTTCTTTAGCGTCTTTTTCTTACCTATATTTAACCAAAAATGGTTTGCGAAAACTCAAAACCTTAATTGTTTCATTATCAACACTTTGCATCGAACGACGATTGCCTTTGAACCTTTGCAACTCTGTGCCTTTTGAGTATAATCAGTTTTGTATGAAGAAAAGTAGGGGACTATGAGGGGGAAGGGTTTTTGCGAAAAAGGAGCGAAAATAGCTCTTCCATAACATAGACCAATGCCTCAAAGTCCCGCAAGAATTATAGATTCTGAGTAAACCAAATAGAAGATATCAAATGTGTATTCTTTTTGTGCTTCCTACTTCAACCGAATAGTATAAGCCTGAATCAAAGGCGGGTTTTCGGGCGACATCGTGAAACTTACTTCGATATTTCCTTTTTCTCCTTCTATCAAAAATTTACCTCTTAGGGCATTTTCGGCTATAATTTCGTTGACTTTTATGATTTTTCCTGCTTTTTCAAAGATGCTTCCAGCTTCAGATTTTAAAAGATCGGGGAAATAATCTAAAAAGAAATTTTCGGCAAAAATACCAGATTTTTCGGCATTTTCCCACGAAGGAAGCAGTTTTACAAGTTCATTTTGGCGTTGTTTTAAAATTGGCGAAACTGGAAATGCCCTTGGAAGAAGTCCCGCTTTTTCGACAATAAATGGTAAAATTTGGTTATTCATCAAAGCTGCACCGCCATAAGTTCCATTCGTAAAAGTGACGATTCCGACCCCATAATTTGGTAAGATTTTCCAGTCAGAGCCAAAACCTGGTAGTCCGCCCGAATGCCCAACGCTAGTGATTTGGTTGCAGTTTTTGTCGATACGCAAGCCATATCCATAAAACGCAACATTGGTACAAGGTTCACCCGCACCTGTGTAGCCACGGTTGCTGAGGCTATTGAAATTCCACGGAAAGTGCATTTCTTTGAGCGAACTCTTTTTCAAAATAGCTGAATTTGGCAAACCAATTTGATAAGCCGCTTGGTGCAGAGCCATGTATTTGGAAAAATCTTCGATGGAAGTCAGCACACCGCCCATGATTCCGTATGCACCGTCGGGTTCGATGGGTTGCTCGATGTATTGCTCACGTAACCAACGATAACCTATAACGAGTTGATTATCAGGTACTTTTGTGTAATCCCAATAGGTGTTTTTCATGCCGAGAGGTTTCCAAATTTTGTTGATGACATAGTTTTGGTAACTTTCTCCCGAAACAGTTTTGATGATTTGCCCCAACATCGCAAAGCCCATATTGCTGTATTCGTAGGCAACGCCTGGTTCATTGGAGAACGAAATTCCTTTCTTAAACATCTTCAACATTGTGGCTTCCGAAATCCCCAATTGGCGGTCGCCCCACGGATTGTCTTCGGGGAAACCCGCTGCGTGCGAAAGCAAATGACGTACCGTAATTTCGGGTGAATCGGATGAATATTTTTGTCCTTTTAGTTCGGGAATGTATTTCCAAACTGGGTCGTCGAGTTTGATTTTTCCTGCATCACGTAGCTGTAAAATTGCCACCGAAGCAAAGCTTTTCGACATCGAGGCAATACGGTAAATCGATTGATTATCAGCAGTTTTATTGGTTTTATAATTAACAATGCCACTATTGCTTTGATAAATAATTTTGCCATCAAGCATAACCGCATACGCAACACTCGACAAATGACTTTTGACCTTGAAATCTTGAAACTTAGCATCAAGTTCGGGAATCAAAGCCTTGATTTTTTCTTCGGTACTTTGAGCAAAAAGATTGAGGCTGAGCAGTAAAAGAAGGATTAGTTTTTTCATGTTTTGGGTGATGAGAAGGGCGTAGCCAAGCTATGATATAAATATTCATTGTAAAACTTCAATAGAACCGTCTTTGCGTTCAATAATCATCACCCCATTTTTTGAGTAAATTAACGGCTGATTAATAGAAAAAGATATTCTCTTATTTCTTTTTCGCCTTGCTCTTGCCAAATTTTTAGCTCTTGTGCTGTCATTTCTGCGGGGCGTTTGGTCATTGTTCCTGCTAGATTTTTATAGTATCTGAGAGCATAAATGTTAGCATTTACTTGGTTTTTCTATAATTTATTCAAACAAATGTATTGAAATTTGGCAAAATTACAAAGGGTGATATTTAATAGACAACTATCATAACCGCTACGAAGTCAGTGACTTCGCCGGGTGAAGTTCATACTAATTATCTTGAAATTCTTTTTTTAGCTTTTTAAAAATCTCCTCATTCAATTGATAATTAAAAATTCTTTTGTCAGTTCTTGAGGGGTTTCTTTCAACAGAATTTTCAAAATTATACATCATTTTTAACTTCAAATTCAATGATTTAATAAATTCATGCCTTAATTTTCTTTGATTGTCAATATTTTTATCATTAATTTCTAATAAATCATTGATTTGTTCGGAGCTTATACCCCCTTTTTCATGATTTTTAATCAAAGCTTCGATCATTTTAATTTCTACTTTATTGAGGGAGTTTGAACTAAAAAAAATATACTTTTTAAAACTCTTATTTTTAAAGTATTTATTTTTAATAAATAAGAAAGGTATTATCAATACAATAACCGCAACCGCAGCTATTAATATAAGCCAAAAATCGTTGTTGTCTGCTTCATATAATTTACCTACATATTTTGCTTGTTTCTTAATTTCTTCAATATAAATAGCAATCTTTTGTCTTTCGTTTCTATTACCAGTGTTGAAAACTTTATAACTAAATAAAGAATCTTCACGCACAAATTCATCTTCTAATTTGTCAGGAATTTCTATATGAAACAACCGCTTACTGTCAATCCATTGATATACTTCATTTAAAAAAGGATCTATTATTATTAGATTATAAAAACGTTTGTCACCTACTCTAATAATAAAGTATTTTCCATTCCAATGGAAGTATCGAACCTGCCCATCTGATTCATCAATGTTTCTTAATAATGGTTGTACTATTTCCCCCAATTTATACCATGTATTGTCTTTGAATTTATATTCATAAAATCCATAATCAAGGGTCAAATTTCCTGAATTTTCCGAATCACTTACATAAAAGTTTAGGCCCGTAAGGAATGAATCTGACTTTTTTACATAACCCGATAAACCTTTGTAAATAGATTTGGGAGCATCATTTGAAAAATTAATAGCATCCCATTCATTTCTTTTTGCTTGATAATAAACAAATAAGTTGTTAGTTCTAAATAAGCCATACCCTCCAACTGAGTAGATTGTGTTCTTTCTTATAAACTTATTACTTTGGCAATTAAATCCTCCAAAATAAGTTTTATCGATTCGTTCCAAAAGTAGGGTTTTATAGTTGAATTGATACACTTGATTTGTACAATTCATTAATAAATAAACTAAGTTTTTATCGTCCGTATTTAGACATATAATCTCATTACCTGCAAGAATGTCTTTTTCCTGAATATTTTTTAATTCGGCCTTTCCAATTTCTTGCCATTCAAATGAATTTGATGATTTTTCAAGAACACTCTTTTGGATATCAATTCTATAAACACGCTTTTTTTCGGTATCCAACCATCTTAATGATTGGGCTTTAACAGAGAATGAAAACAACAACAAATTACAATAGATAATTACAATTTTCATTTTAATAGGCTCAGTAAAATTATTTGTGAAAATACATGACTGATTATTATAATGCAAATTTTATAGGCTATGATTTTGAATCAATTAATTTTTGACCAACTCATCCAACCGACAAATTGCTTGGTGATTGAAATGATTTATTTAGGTTAAAGTATTCGTATTCACCTGATTATTAAGGTATTAAACGAGATGCTCGACCATATTTTAATCTGGAATGGAATTATTAGTTGAGGTATCAGTGTCTTGTCCTAAAATAGTTTTCTCAAAAATGTATAAACTTATGTCAAGAATAAAGACCTATAAGATAGTGTATAACCAACACATTTGCTTTTTGATTCACGGATTCAATTTTCAAATGCAATTTTTGTTTTTTAACGATTTAATAGGAATTGCAAAAACACGTACAGTACACTTTGCCCTTGAAATTCATACTAATTATCTTGAAATTCTTTTTTTAGCTTTTTAAAAATCTCCTCGTTCAATTGATAATCAAAAATTCTTTTGTCAGTACTTGAGGGGTTTCTTTCAACAGAATTTTCAAAATTATGCATCATTTTTAACTTCAAATTCAATGATTTAATAAATTCATGCCTTAATTTTCTTTGGTTGTCAATATTTTTATACTTAATTTCTAATAAATCATTGATTTGTTCGGAGCTTATACCCCCTTTTTCATGATTTTTAATCAAAGCTTCGACCATTTTAATTTCTGCTTTATTGAGGGAGTTTGAACTAAAAAAAATATACTTTTTGATGTTCTTATCTTTAAAGAACTTGAAATAAATAATGAAGGAAACTATCATTAAGCCAATTCCTGAAGCTATTAATAAAAGCCAAAAATTATTATTCTCCGCTTCATACAATTTGCCAATATATTTGGCTTGTTTTTTAGTTTCTTCAATAGAAATAGCAATCTTTTGTCTTTCGTTTCTATTACCTGTCTTAAAAACTTTATAGCTAAATAAAGAATCTTCATGTACATATTCGTATTCTAATTTTTCAGGAATATCTACATCAAACAGTCTTTTCTTATCAACCCAATGATATACTTCATTTAAAAAAGGGTCTATTATGATTAAGTTATTAAATTGTTGGTCAAATATTCTAAAAACAAAGTATTTTCCATTCCAATGGAAGTACTGAAATTTTTTTACTTTATGGTTTCTTATTAATGTCTGATTTATTTCCCCGAGTTTATACCATTTATTTTCTTTGAATTTATACTCATAAAATCCATAATCAATGTAGCTTTTACCTGAATTTTCTGATTCACTTAGAAAATCGTTATAGCCTGTAAGGAATGAATCTGTTTTTTTTACATAACCAGATAAACCCACAAAAATAGATTTAGGTGCATCATTTAAAAAATTAAGAGCATCCCATTCGTTTCTGTTTGCTTGATAATAAACAAATAAGTTGTTAGTTCGATATAAGCCATATCCTCCAACTGAGTAGATTGTTTTATTTCTTATAAATTTTGTACTTCTACAATTAAATCCTCCATAATAGGTTTTATCGATTCGTTCCAAAAGTAGCGTTTGATAGTTGAATTGATAAACTTGGTTTGTACAACCCATTAATAAGTAAACAAAGTTTTTATCTGCCGTATTGAGACATGTAGTCTCAGCACCTTCAATTACGTCTTTATTCTGAATATTTTTTAATTCGACCTTGCCAATTTCTTGCCATTCAAATGAATTTGATGATTTTTCAAGAACACTCTTTTGGATATCAATTCTATAAACACTCTTTTTTTCGGTATCCAGCCATCTTAATGATTGGGCTTTAGCAGAGAAAGAAATAAACAATAAAAGACAGTAGATATTTACGATTTTCATTTAATAGGCCAAGTAAAAATATCTGTGAAAATACATTACTAACGATTATAATGCAAATTTTATAGGCTATGATTTTGAATCAATTAACTTTTGACCAACTCATTCAACCGACAAATTGCTTGGTGATTGAATTGATTTGTTTAGGTTGAAGTTTTCAATCAGTTACTAGTTGAGCTAATTATTCAATGGATGAGTTGGCTTATGAAGCCTTATATTTTATCTCATTGGCAGCTGTTTATCTTATTTAGCTTGAAATATCAAAGCATAAGCAGACTTTCTACGCAAGAATAAATAATATAAGCTCTTATGAAAAAACATAAGCCTTTTTAACAAAATATTTGTCATACGTGCAATATAATATCCTGATTATCAATAAAATAGATAATAAATATTTGCCAATTATTTTCGACTGAGTACTTAATATGCTCATATTAAAAATGTGTGAAAGTACATTATAACGGTTATAATGTACTTTTTGTAGGAATTATTTTTGCATTATCATACATTTGAAAAAATAGTTAATCGATTGAATTTGATCATTGAGTTAAAGTAATTCATTTAACTCGCAGATTACAATTTGAAACTTGTTCAGCTAATGATTTTGGTCTAAAACTTTCATGAAAAAATATGTGCCTTACGAACAAAATATCATTTCTTTTATAGCACAAGTTAATTATACTCAAATAAACCCATTGAATGGAAGTGTTTCTATTTATGCCAAAACACTTAAAAAATTTGAATTAGAACTCTCAGAGCAAAAACAATTTGTGCGGGTGAATAAATCGGTCATTGTGAATTTATTGTTTGTCAATAAAATAAACAAAGATGCTATCGAATTATGCAACGGAACGATTATCAGGATTTCCAGAAGAAGAAAAAAAAATTTGTTTGAACGCGTAAACAACAATAAAATGCCATGAAACTTTACTTTATTTTAGTCTTTTATTTTTTATATAATTTTAGTGTTTTTGGTCAAATTTCAACACTAAACAGCACTGATGGCTCAATCCTAATAACTCCAAGAGGTTTAAAAGGAAAAACCAATAATGGTGTCTCTTTAGGTGAAAATGCATTGTTTTCTAACACTACAGGGGCAAATAATACTGCAATGGGTGCCTATGCCTTGAACTTCAATACGACTGGTGGTAGCAATACTGCATTTGGTTCAGATGCTGGAGGTGGGATTGTAAATGGCAGTAATAATTTATTTTTGGGTTCTTTTTCAAGGGCGTCCACTGATATAAGTAATGCTATTGCTATTGGATCTGGTGCAATTGTCACTCAATCAAATGCTATTCAATTAGGAAATTCCTCAATAACAAACGTAAAAACATCCGGGATTATTTCGGTTAATGGCTTATCAATCAACGGAGATCCAAAACCTTCAGCAGTGGTAGATCTTAGCAACTCTAGCAAGGGTTTTCTTCCTCCCAAATTGAATAGTTCCCAACGAAATTCAATTTCATCACCAGAAATTGGTTTAA
>CAMAQF010000105.1 GCA_945860265.1 Emticicia agri
CCGAAAGTTTATTTTAATTGGCGAAATAGGACTTGATTTTTTCTGGGATTTGACTTTTGTGGCTCAGCAAGAAGAAGTTTTTTTACGCCAACTAGCCTTAGCTAAGAAATACAATTTGCCAATTTGTATTCATTCTCGAAACTCAAAAAACAATGAGCATAATGCTATTTTGCGTTGTATTGAGCTAATCAAACAATTTGACTGGCCTGGTTTACGAGGTATTTTTCATTGTTTTTCGGGAAATTTGATAGAAGCTCAGAAAATTATCCAAATCAACTTTTTATTGGGAATTGGCGGAGTAGCTACCTTCAAAAATGGTGGAATAGATACGATTTTACCACATATCGATTTAAAATACATCGTTCTCGAAACCGACTCGCCTTATCTTGCCCCAGTTCCGTATCGTGGCAAGCGAAACGAAGTTGTTTATATTGAGTTGGTAGCTCGTCGAATTGCTGAAATCAAAAGAATAGATTTCAAGGAAGTTGTGCAGCAAACCACCCAAAATGCTTTATCTTTGGTCGGTCTAAAATCATAAGTTTTGAATCTAAAAACCATTCTTATTGGCATTCTGTTTGCTGCTTTATGGGCTTCGGCATCATCAGCAGCCAAAATCGGCTTGCGATCGGTTGAGCCGCTCGTGCTTTTTCAAATTCGCTTTTTGGTAGCAGGTGTTGGAATGTTGGCTTATTCGTATTTCATTCAAAAAGACCGACTTCCACAAGGCAATGAATGGAAAAACCTAACGATTTTTGGATTACTAAATGTAACCCTCTATCTAAGTTTTTTTGTATTGGGCATTAATGAAGTAGCGGCAGGCATTGGCAGCCTTTCTACCGCAACTAACCCGCTTTTTATCAGTATTTTATCTGCCGTTTGGATGAGTAGAAAAGTAAAATCTTCGGAGTGGTTGGCGGTACTTTTAGGTATGATTGGCGTGGCTTTGGCTTGTTTTCCACTCATTCAAAATAGTTTTGCCACGCCGATGGGCTTGTTCTATATGTTTTTGTGTATGCTCTCCTACTCTATTGGGACAATTTATTACTCCAATATCGACTGGAAACTTTCACGAACGGCCATTAATGGCTGGCAAGTTTTTCTGGGCGGAATACTGATGTTGCCCATAACATTTAAGATGCACAAAAAACCAAACAATTACGACCTAAAATTCTATCTATCAGAGTTTTGGTTGATTGTACCTGTTTCGGTAATAGCAGTAAATCTTTGGTTATATTTATTAAAAATTGATGCTGTAAAGGCTTCTTTTTTCTTATTTCTTTGTCCAATTTTTGGTTTTAGCTATGCTTATTTTTTACTTGATGAACCAATAACTTACCACACTTTTCTTGGTACGGCTTTTGTAATTGTTGGACTTTACGTTGGTCAACGAGAGAAACTTAACAAATGATGAATTATTAAGTATTGATGTTTAATTTTGACTTATATCTAGCAAATTATCTTATACATTTCTCAAAAGCCAGTCTCATTCACAATTATCAGAAAAATATAAACTTTTCATCAAGTTTATATTCAAAAAGTAACTTTATATTGCTAATTTCGTTTAAATAATAGTTTCTATTTACCAAATCCTATGAAATATACACTTCTATCAATACTTTCAGCTTCCATCACCCTGACGGCGACATTAATGAATTCTTGCACTCAAAAAGAGCAGATTGCAACAAATGCATCTAGTTTTTATTTATTACAAGAAAAAATCTTGACCAAAAATTGTGCTACAACGGGTTGCCATGCTTCTGAATCTGATGGTAATTATGCTCAACACAAATTAGTTTTGGCCAAAGGACAAGCCTATAAAAATTTATTTGACGTAACTCCCACTAACAAAACTGCTGTTCAAGATGGCTTAAAGCGTGTAAAAGCCTTCAAATCGCTTGAAAGTCTGCTTTATCACAAACTTTTTTACGACCCAATTCATCACGGAGGAAAAAGCTATGGCTCAATCATGCCGCTCGGTGGTGATTTACTTTCGGTCGGACAAATCGAATTTATTAGGCGTTGGATAGAAGCTGGAGCTCCCGAAACTGGAAATGTAGCCGATGCTACACTTCTTGATGATAAAACTCCGAGCACTTCAACATTTTTGGGTTTACCACCTCCAGCTACAGGCACTGGTTTTCAGATGGTTTTGGATAAATTTGATGTTGCACCCAATTTTGAACGAGAATTGTTTGTCAGAAAACCACTCGGCAATACCGAAACTGTTTATGTCAATCGCATGCAAATTAGTATGCGTGCGGGCAGCCATCATTTTATTTTGTACGGTTTCAGAAATAATACCAATCTTGGGGCAATCAGTCAAGTACGTGATTTACGTAATCCCGACGGTACTTATAATATTGTCACTTTCGCTCAGATGGGCAATCATATTTTCAATTTCGGAGGAAGCGAAGCTAACGATGACTATACCTTTCCCGAAGGAACTGCCGTTGAAGTACCCGCCAATGCCACCTTTGATATGAATTCTCATTATTTTAATAGAGGCACGAAAGCAATACCTGGTGAAGTAAATATCAATCTTTATACAACACCGAAATCTAAAGTAAAAAATATTTTGAAAGTGATTGATTTTGGCAATCAAAATCTTACCATTCCAGCTAAAACCC
Organism: Emticicia agri; assembly: GCA_945860265.1. Taxonomy (GTDB): domain Bacteria; phylum Bacteroidota; class Bacteroidia; order Cytophagales; family Spirosomataceae; genus Emticicia; species Emticicia agri_A. The sequence goes on from CAMAQF010000105.1 coordinate 2,628, forward strand.
GTACAGTAATAAGCAAAGACTTCACTTTTGATAAAAATGTAAAAATTGTTATGCTATTCTCACATACCCATAAATTTGGTGAAAAATTCGAGATTTTAATCAAAGGTGGTGCAAAAAATGGTGAAGTAGTTTATACCTCAGCGAACTGGGAGCACCCCGAAAAAATGAATTATCTACCAAATATTTCGCTAAAAAAAGGTGAAGGTCTGACTTCCAGAATTACCTACAATAATACTTCTGATAAAACCGTTAGATTCGGACTCACAACCGAAGACGAAATGGGGATAATATTTGGGTATTATTATGAAGAGTAAATCTGATGATTTAAAAAGCAAGCCTAACCTATCAGGAAAGGTTTGCTTGAAAACAACATAACCAATGAAAACAATTTTGGTTTTACTCCTTTTTTCTTCTTTTACTTCCTTTGGTCAGGAAGTAAAAGAAATGGTGCGAAGTATTTATTTTGGTGGAGGAAGTGCCTACATTAGCAAGCAACAAGCCCAAGAGTTATATGATTTTGTGAAGAATATCAAGCACCTTGAATACTACGAAATCAATATCATGAGCCATACTGACAATATTGGTAGCAGAGAATTTAACGAATATCTCAGTCGAATGCGAAGTGCCTCTGTAATTGACCTCCTAAAAGCCATAGATATTCCGCAAGAGAAGATAAAATTCAAAGATTTTGCTTTTGAAGCGCCTGTTTATGACAATAATACGTGGGAAGGCCGAGAACGAAATCGAAGAGTTGATATTCAGTTTAAGCCGATTGTATTTTGAAATAACCAAAATATATATCAACTTTATCATACAAATAGTTATATTCAACTCCTAAAAATACCTGCACTCTATGCAAACTCACATTAATCGCCGTGATTTTATACGGCAAACCAGCCTAGCTGCTCTTGGCTTGGCTTTTACTCCAACTTTTGCTCGAAAAGTAGCACCTAGCGACCGCCTGCGAGTAGCTCACATTGGCATTAATGGAATGGGTACGCAACATCTTAAATGGTTTGCGAACCTGCCCGAAGTTGAAATTGTTGGCTTATGCGATTTAGACAAAAATCATTTAGCAAAGGCTCAAAAAGTTCTTCAAGAAATACATCCTGACAATAAGGCTCAAACCTACGAAGATTTCAGATATTTGCTCGAACGTAAAGATATTGACGCCATTACATGTGCAACACCCGACCACTGGCATTCGCAGGTAGCAATCATGGCATTTCAGGCAGGTAAAGATGTTTATGGAGAAAAACCGCTCTCATACAACGTACGAGAAGGGCAACAAATGCTAAAAACCATGAAAAAACACGACCGTATTTTTCAGCTTGGCACACAAATACATTCCGGTGAAAATTACCACCGAGTGGCCGAAATCATACAATCGGGTGCAATTGGTAAAGTAAAAACGGTAAGATTATGGAAAACAGGTTTCCCGCCAGTTTTGGGACCAGCTAATTATCAAACGCCACCAGCAAATCTGAACTGGGATATGTGGCTTGGACCAGCCCCCTACTCACAGTACACGCCAGAGCGATGCCATTTTTCATATCGCTATTTTCTTGATTATTCTGGCGGCGTTTTTCAAGATTTTTGGTGTCATATTGCCGATGTAGTTTGGTGGGCAGTTGACCCGAAAAATCTCACTCGCATCAGTGCCAAAGGCGAAGCTCCAGAAGGAACGGGCGATGCTCCAAAATGGATTGATATCGAGTATGATTTTGAAGACCTCAAACTATACTGGACATCTACTCCACCAAATGTGCCAGGGGCAGAAAAACGAGGTATCGGTGCGTATTTTGAGGGTGAAAAAGGTACATTGATTTGTGATTATAGCAGCAGAGAAATAACAATTAATGGCGTCACAATGACTGATATTCCAGAAATTCCGAAAACAATTATACGTTCGGCAGGACATCAGCAAAACTTCGTAACAGCAGTAAAAAACCGGACACAACCTCAATCAAATCTCGAATATGCCCGAAAAATGACAATGCCAATGCACTTGGGACTGATTTCATATCGTTTGGGTCGTGAACTCCATTGGAATCCTAAAAAAGAAAAATTCCGCCACGATGCAGATGCCAACGCTCTGCTTTCCAGAGAAGCACGCAAAGGCTGGGATTTGGTTTAAACCATCAAACATTCATAAAAATGAAACCAATTATTATAATTTTTGTTGTATTTTTCCTTGTTTCTTGCGGAAATAATGAAGAAGTCGAAAACCTAAAAAAAGAAAATGCAGCCTTAGTTAGCCAAGTAAAAGCACTCAAAGAAGGTGTTAATGCAAAAGGACCAAAGTATATGCTCAAACTCCGTTTGAAGCAGTCGCATCTTTCATTGAGCATCAAAAAGCATATCAAAGATGCCGTAAATGCTGTAGAATTTGAGTTACCCGTCGATAAAGAATTTTACGATTCGGTTTCAGAAGGAACTGAAATTATTGATAAATTTCGTTTTGGCTCAATGGTATTATACGGCAGTTTGGGCGATTGGGAAATGACGGTGAAGGAGAAATATGTGAAGTAAAATTATTTGCCAACAAAAATACACTTATAAGTGTATTTTTGTTGGCTTGGTAAGATGAAATTTGAAATTGTTGAATTGCTTGACTTTTCAGGATACAAAGCTCGTATCTATACCGTGATTTTAAATCACGAACCACTATCCATTTTTGATAATTTCGTTAATGAAAACATACCCATTTTTCCAGAAGAAATAGACGATATTCTATCAAAAATTGAAACTATTGGGCATGAAACTGGAGCAAGAAAGCATTTTTTTTAAGCTAAATGAAGGAACGCTCGGAGATGGTATTTGTGCGTTATACGACAATCCCGATAATAAAATAAGACTGTATTGTATCAAATATGGCAGTACAACTGGTGGTGGCGGTCGTATAAATGTACGTGCTTTGCAAGATGACCCTAAACTAAAACATGAAAACTATTTATTGAGAAAAATTTCAAATCTAATTACAAAAGCTATCAAAGAAGGTGATATTTCTTGGGCAGCTGATGGCAAAAGATTGATAGGAAATTTAATAATACAAGACGATGAAGACAATGAATGAAGCCAGAAAATATACAAGCCCCATTATTCAAGAGGCTTTGAAAAATATAGACCCCACTCGCCGTGAAACTTTAAGAAGGCGAATGCTAATTTCGGCACACATTGATGATGCCTTAAAAGCCAAAAACTGGACACAAAAGCAATTGGCTGATGCTATGGAAAAACGCCCATCTGAGGTTACAAAATGGCTTTCAGGAAACCATAATTTTACACTCGAATCTATTTTTCAAATAGAAAAACACTTGGGCATCACCTTAATTAAGGTTGCTGAGGATGTCATAGTTTAAGGTTTAATTTAAACTGTTCTGAAAATGGCTGATATGACGACTTACCATAGTACATTTAGCTGAAAAGACAAATTTCTGACTTTTTCTATAAAAATTTCATTATAAATCTCCCTCAAACCAAACATTTAAACCTATATTTATCTTACGGTAAAATACCTAATTCAAAAAATATGGCACACTTATCATCTGAAATAATATGGCGTCCTTTAGCTATATTCAGAAAGTTCAATTCACTATTTTGCCTTTACATCTTGCAAAAAACAATGAGTGCAATTTTTTAGGTTTAAAATTTGTTATAGATTTGTATAATAAATACTAAAGATTATGTCAACCAACAAAAACGTAATAGTTGAAAACCAAGGAGTTAAGATTGCTAAAATGATGCTCGAAAGCAAACGCCAAACCCAAAAAGAGGTTCTTTGGGCTTATGAAAATGACCCTTCAATAAAAGAGGCAATTGCTAAATTGAAAAAAAGAAATGCCGACAGAGGAACACCAGTCATTGCCTAAGTATGATTTTGAGTTTGTGGGTGGAAAGTTTAACTCTTACCTATTTCAAACCCAATATGACATCATTTACGAAATAACTTTCAAGCCCAACGGGTATATCTTTGAAGAAAATCACTCCTTCAAAGAAAAAACGTTTGAGTTTTCAATAATACCTATTGAAAATCCAAATAAAATCAATCCTCCTTTAGATAAACGTGTACCAAATACTATTGCAAGTATTTTCTCAGATTTCTTCCAACAGCACCACAGAATCGTGGTTTATGCTTGCGAAACAGCCGATAATCGGGCATCAGCACGTTTCAGAAAATTCAATCAATGGTTTGATTGGTATAAAGGTACTTCCTTCTTTAAAGTTGATATGCAAATGGGCAATGATAATAAAGGAGAAATATATTTTACTTCATTGATTATCAAAATAGACAATCCAGATGCCATTGAAATTGTAGCAGCTTTTCGGCAAATGATAATGTCTAATCAAAAATAAGTAAAATATTTCCCAAAATATGGCACACCTGTTTTTTGAGATAACAAGCTGTGCCACACTTAATATTTCCCACAAAAAAAGCGAAGCAAAAGTCTCGAAAAACTTTCACTTCGCTTTTTTTATTGACCGTCACGAGCGAACTGGAAGCGACCGTCGCTACGGTTCACCCCACAGTTAATATTACTTAGCAACTTCCATGCTCACTTGGCGAGCATTGATAGTTTTGCCTTGCATTCCATCAAGTACACGCTTTACATCTGCTTGCGGTATTTCAACGAAACTAAATTTATCATAAATATCAATTTGTCCAATTGCACGACCTGCAATGCTCGTTTCCGAAGTAATTGCACCAACGATATGATTTGGAGCGACGTTATCTTTACGGCCTAAGCTCAAAAACAAACGAACCATGTCGGCATTTCCAGAGCCACGTCCACCCGTTGGGCTTTCGCTGCGTCTTTCTCTTGGCTCGAAACGACGCTCACGTTGAACTCCGTCACGATTTCCGCCAAAACTACTGCTACTTTCGCTTCGTTCACGATTTCCGAAACCGTCTTCACGGCGACCACCTTCTCTGCTTCCACCATCACGACTTCCACGTCCATAAGGAGCTCTTGAATCACGGCTATTTACACCAAATCTTGAATCTCTGTCGTTGCCTCTCGACTCACGGAATGAATCAGATAATTGGTTATCAGAGAAATCGCTTTTCACTGCACCAACTTGCATCTTGATTAAAGCTGCCATTATTTGTGAATCAGAAAAGCCTTCCTCGCTCAAAGATGCAATGATTCCGTCGAAAGAAGCATCAACACCAGCCGTAAGGGTTTCTTTTACTTGGTCAACAAATCTTTGGTGACGAGTCTGAACTAACTCAGCATAGGTAGGGATTGTTCCTTGTTCGATTTTCGCTTTTGTGTAGTTTTCTATGCCACGTAAAGCTCCTCTATCACGTGCTGAAATAAACATAAACGCTTTTCCAGTTTTTCCTGCACGGCCAGTACGACCGATACGGTGAACGTAATATTCTAAATCTTGCGGTACATCATAATTAAATACTGAATCAACACCCGATACGTCGATACCACGAGCGGCTACGTCGGTTGCAACCAAGATTGTGGTTGTACCCGCACGGAATTTGCTCATTACTTGTGTACGTACTTGCTGACGCATATCGCCGTGTAAGCCTTCGGCAGCATAACCACGAATCTGTAAATCACTCACGATTTCATCAACTTTTGATTTTGTGTTGGCAAATACCAGCATCAATTTCAAGTTATGAACATCAATCAAACGAGTCATAACTTCCATTTTCGCCTCACGACGAACTGAGAAATAAAACTGCTCAATATTTGCGTTTGAAACTTCGGTTTTCAATGTACGAACGATTTCAGGATTTTTCTGGAAGCGTTTCGCAATCGAAAGAATTTCTGATGACATTGTTGCCGAAAACAATACAGTTTGACGAACTTCTGGAGCGAAAGACAAGATTTTTTCAATATCTTCTCTAAAACCCATGTTGAGCATCTCATCAGCCTCATCCAAAATCGCCAATTTAATATCGCTCAAAATTAAGGTCTTGCGGTCAATGTGGTCCATGATACGACCAGGCGTTCCGACCACAATTTGTGAACCTTTTTTCAATGCCAAAAACTGACGCTCATACGATTCTCCACCATAAATGGCAGCCACGTTGAGGCCTCTTTTGTACTTAGCTAATTTCTGGATTTGTTCTTTTACTTGAAGAGCCAACTCACGAGTTGGACACATTACTAATACTTGTGTGCTTTTGCTATCAACATCTACTGCTTCAATTGCAGGGATACCAAACGCTGCTGTTTTTCCTGTTCCTGTTTGTGCTTGACCGATAAAGTCGCCGCCACGCATCACAACTGGGATACCTTGTGCTTGAATTGGAGTTGTGTACTCAAAACCCATTTCTTCAACTGCACGCAGGATGTACTCTGAGACCGGAAGGTCAGAAAATTTTACTTGTTCCATTAAGGATAAAATGTTTTAGTCGGAACGTCACTGTCGTCCTCACGCAAAACCGTGGATTGCCCCGATAGCCGAAAAAAAATGATAAAGCGAACGATGAGAACCATCTGTTGCTGCCCTGAAAGGAAATTGAATGAAAGAGATTAACTCTTTGAAACGATTTTATGAACGCAGAGGCTCTTTAACAGATGTGCCTTTTTTAATACAAGTGCAAAAGTACTGCCAATATTTTTATAAAACAAGTGTTTGTAAAAAATCTTGTACTTTTTTTAGATAATAGAAAAAAATGAGCCGCTAGAAACCTTTAATAAAATGATAAAAATACCATATTAGACATTAATTACTAGGCATTTCTACAAAAAATATAATATTCTTGAACTAATAATACATAGAACTATTTCAAGAACAAAGAATATTGTTTTGAAGAATGAATGTTTTGTAGAATTTCTAAAATATGACAACTCATAAAAGGAGTAGATGATAAGAGCCTATTTTTAAGGCGAAAATTGTTTATCAAATTGATAAAACTTTGCAAATACTGAATATTGTGCCGAGATTATAAAATATGTTTTCATAATCTCGGCTTTTGAAATATTAATAAAAAAAGATTATGGTTTTAACCAAGCATTTCTCAATTTCAATTGTACGACTGATGGATTTTCTGCCAATTTCAGTACATTTTTTTGTTTCACTTCGACCAAAATCGCTGGGGCAGAAAGTTTTACGATTTCTTCTTTACCTTCGGCATTTTTACGGACAACTTCTACCGTCACCATTTCGCCTTCCTTGGTTTTGCTACCAAATTCGCCCATAATTGATTGAATTTTCATCATTTCCATAGCTTCGCCATTTACCGAAACGAGTTCGTCATCAGCTTTATAGCCCATTTGTTTGCCAAAATCATTTACCTTATCAATGCTCGTAACTTTCAAACGGTTTGTTTTTTGGTTAAAACCTATTGAAATACCACCCAAACTTGCTTGCTTCACCATTGCATCTGGCAAATAATCAATTCCTACACTTTGCAAAATATCTGTCAACGGAAGTGGATCTTTTCCTTCAACATAAGTAGCAAAAAACTGACGAATTTCTGGGAATGTCAACGACATAATTTTATCGAATAATTCGTCATCTTTGAAAGACTGCTCTTTTCCATAAGTTTTCGATAAATCTTGCATAAGGTTTTGTGTACCGTATTTTCCACCCGAAAGTTGGCGAAGTTTAATATCTAAGCACATACCAATTAAAGCACCCTTATTATAAACATTCATGTACTGATTTTTGTATTTATCCAGCACATTAGCACTCATTTCAGTAAAAGGCAAAGCATCTTTCATACCTTTCATTGTCGTGATTTTCTGACGAAGCATATCTAAATACTTTGGTGTGTCAATCAAACCATATTTTGCTTGCATGTGTCCAGCCGCATATTCGGTCAAACCTTCATACATCCAAAGGTGTTTCGACATCTTTGGGTCATTATAATCAAAATTGCCGATTTCTTCTGAGTGAATATTGAGTGGCGTTACGATGTGAAAAAACTCGTGCGATGCCACATCTTTTATAGTTTGGGATAAGTCGGCCGAAGTAGCTTCAGGCAAATAATAAAACGATGAATATGAATGCTCTAAAGCTCCGAAACTCGTCATGGTCTTGCTGTCAGACAAAACAATCAAGAAAGCGTATTTTTTGATGGGAAGTTTACCGCCTAAATATTCTTTTTGTGCCTCAAGCAATGTGCTGATATTAGCCGCAATCTCTTTTGAAGTAGCCATTTTGTTTGGCGAATAAACCGATACCAGAATATCTGCACCACCGATTTTTAAAACCGTTGTATCAGGTTGCGTGTAAAGAATCGGTGCATCTACCAAATTCATGTAATTTTCGGTTTCAAATACATCGGTTGTGGCAGTGCTATTTTTGGCCGTTAACGAAGTTGAACCATAAAAACCTGTTGGTTTTGTGAAAGTTACCTGATAAGGAACTTTAGTCATGCCATCGAAATAGCCAAAGAAACAATGCGTATTGATTGAATATTCTTTATTAGCCACAATATCCGAACCCGTTGGCTCGAAAATCTTTGTACCTTTTATTTCGGGTGAATCCCAAGTATCATCAATTTTATAGCTGATTTTGTGGAGTTTTTTAGCATTTTTGATTGCGTAGCTATTTACATCTAATTTGTTGGTAGCAAGCTGATTACCTTTGGCATCGAAAGCTTTAAAATCAGATAAATATCGACCATAATCGTCGGTAGAATATGTACCCGGAACAGTCTTTGGCAAACGGAATGTTATTTCATCAGTCGTGATTTTTGGACTTATTAGAGATACTTCCAATTTATCGTTATCAACTTTAGTTAAATCAACCGAATACTGATAAGATGAAGATGAGCCATGAGGAGGATTTGAAGAATTAACGATAGCTTTTTTGGTACAGCACGCCATGAGCATACCAAACGAAAGAACCAGCAGAGCTTTTTGCATTGGTTAAAGGTTTTAGATTTTAAAAGTTTATTTATAGGCAAAAGTAAAAAAAGCTTAATAAAAAACGTCAAAAATTGACTAAGATGCTTCAAACGATGGATGAAAGGTCAAAAATCGTTGCCTTAAACATAATGTTAAACACTTAGCTTTGGCAACGATTGGTGAATTGGGTTAAATATTTATTCTGTTCAAATTCATTTCCAAGCATTTTCGAGTGTTAATGAATTTTCTTCTCTTTTTGCAGTTTCGATTTCTAGGAAATTTTTGCTATATTCATCTTTACAAGCATCATCAAAGGCTTCAAGGACTTTTATGAAAGAAAAACATAGGTTTACCGAAGCCCTTATCATAATCATTCTTTTAGAACGTTGTAACAACAGCCAACATAACGATTTTATCCTGCAAATAGATTTTTTATGGGATAACGTTTAGAAAAAGTTTTTATCAATAAAATAGTTAAAACAAGATTAAAACCTTAATAATTCAGTACTAAAACCATACAAATCAAGACAGTAATACTTCGGCTGGAATGCCCAACTGTTGATGAAATATCTTAGCTAATTTAAGTGTTAAAGGCTTCTTTTTATTAAGCAATGCCGAAACATAGCCTTTACTTCCAATCCATTGAGCTAAATCTTTGTTCAATAAGCCTCTTTCTTCCATTTTTAATTTGACTGCTTCAATGGGGTCGGGTGTTGGAATCTGATAATGAATGTCTTCATAGGCCTTAATTAGTAACAAAGCGATTTGTAAAGCTTCTCCCTCTGGACTATCTAAATTAGGTGATAAATCGAACTGAGTATCTACCCAATCCAACATTGCTTCATAATCCTGATCTGTTTTAATTAGTTTTAGTTTCATGATTTTAATTGTTTTTCAATTCTTATATTTTACTTTGGCAACATTAATTTGGTCGTATTCGGCATGAGTACCAAACCACTTAATCTGAATGACTTTGTAAGTAAAAACCATTCTTATAACCAGCCTGTAGTGGTTTCCCATAATATTGAACACCACTCTATCGTCACCAACCAAACTTGCATTTCCAAAAACAGCCTTTAATTGTTGAAAACTCTGAAAATCAGCATCGATAAGTTCATAATACCACTCCAACAAGGCATTTGCAGCTTTGGGATACTCTTTACAATAAGCCAATAAAGTTTTTCGAGTAATGATGTTAAACATCCTTTATAAATGAAAGTTTTCTAATAGAGAACAAAATTAAAGGTTTACTATTAGAGAACCAAGCGATTGAGCTAAAATATAACTTACTAATTACTAAAATATTTAAAAAAAAGATAGTTACCGAATGTAACGGCCACAAAAGAGTAAGAAACAGAATGCATCATTAGATAAAAAATTTATTTTTTTTATCGCAAGTTTGTTTACATTATTCTAAGATTATAAAATGTTATTTTTTAATATATTCAACGGAAAAACAAATTGAACGGAATGAAAACTAAATTTATCATTAAGTATTGATTTTAAGTAAATTTAGTAAAGGAAATAGTTCGTCTT
>CAMAQF010000106.1 GCA_945860265.1 Emticicia agri
CTTTGAAAATCCAATATCACTTAAAGTGGTTTTTGTTTGTGAAACATATCTGTTATCGTTAATATCAGCAGGCGATACAAATAATTTTGTTCCATTGTAATATAATGGTTCACTTGTGCTAGGAGTACTTCCAGTAACTATTTCAGCAATTGAACCAAGTGTTTTCTCCACCCACTCCCCATCATTCTCAAACTCAGGAAAACGCAATTCGGGTATTAATTTATTTTCTTTATTCATTTATATTTTTATTTCAGGGCTACGCCCCTTTCAATTTATTCATTATTGATTCTACGAAGATTTTTGGGCTACGCCCTTTATTAAAAAGTTTGAGAAAAAGGGCGTTAGCCCCTTAATCTTCGTAGAAAAATTATCCACCACCAAAAACCAAAGGGGCGTTAGCCCTGATATATTAATCATTCGTACCATTCAAATAAATATTTAGGGTTAAAATCAACATCAAATTTTTCAAGCAACAACAAATATTCATCTTTGAACGATTGCTTCTTGTGGTGTTCTGGTTGGTTTAATACATATTTTACCACGTTGTCAATATGAGATTTGGAATAGGTAAATGCCCCGAATCCATCTTGCCACGAAAATTTATTGGGAATATATTTTTTTTCGTTCAGCCATTTTGAAGCCCCCGATTTTACTTGTTCCATTATAAGAAGGCGAAATTGTAGGATGCATTCCCACAAAAATATGGGTATGATCGGGATTGCAATAAACCGCATACGTTTTACATTTATGATTGGTAACAATACCACACATTACTTTTTCTAGTTCATCACGGAAAGATTCATTGATGAGGTTTTCTCGTCCTTTGACTGCAAAAACGAACTGAATATATAATTGTGTATATGTATTTGCCATAATTAAGATTTCAGGGCTACGCCCCTTCTGAGGTTATTGTTTAAACGTGCTACGAAGATTTTAGGGCTACGCCCCTTTGTAGCATTTTTGATAACTTGTCCGTCAAAAAACACACCTTGGTTGGGGATTAGATTTGAACTTATTTGAAGGCCCATTTCATTTACTTTGTTTTTTAAGGATTCAAAATTATCTTCCAATCTATTCATTCTGTTGTTGATTGTGTAACCTTTGAGTAAATAATCTTTCAAAATCTTATTTGCCTATATTCGAAATTGTGTTCCTTGCTTTGAATTTACTCTATATCCTACAGAAAGAATGGCGTCAAGATTATAATATTCTATTTCTCGTTTTACTTCACGCCCAGCTTCCATTTGAACTGTTGCATTTTTTGCAACAGTTGCTTCAAAGCTAAGCTCACCATCTTTAAAAACATTTCGCAAATGCCTTGAAATTACAGATTTGTCTCTGCCAAAAAGTTGGGCTATTTGATTAAGAGAAAGCCAAACAGTTTCCTCATCAATCTTTACCTCAATGTGTTGGGCAAGTTCGTTTGGGCGATATAAAATAATTTCGTTATTCATAAGCTGCTAATCCTGATATTTTTCGCCCTTGAGCTATTTTTATTAATTGTGATACTAAATCTGCCATCAATTCCAATTCTTTCACTCTGCGTTCTTTCCAGCTAAGTTCTAAAGGCTCTAAAAGGTCTGTGAGTTTTTCACCGTCAAAAATCATTCGGCTTATAATGGCATCAACAAAAGCTTTTAAGTCTGCGGTTTGCAATCCGTGTTGGTGGGCAATTGTAGCCAATTCTTTATCGTTTTTCTCTATTTTAAAGGTATCATATCCTTTGGTTAGCGTCTCTATATTTTGTCCGCTGTTCCAGTCTAAGCCGTTTATATACTCTGTTAAATCTTCCTGTTCGTCCATCATATTTGCATTGGCACTCAGCAAACTTATTACTTGTGCCTTTGTCATTTTTTCCTTAGCAGGTTTCTTTTGTGTGCTGTCTGCTATCAAATTCATTATGTAATCGTAATCAATTACAGCTGAAGCAAAAAGCACAAACTCAAAATCCAATTGTTGAATTTCGGGTGGTGCTTGGTCGCCATCACTTTGCTGGATAGCTCTTAATTGTTTTGCCGTTTCTATGTATGAACTCCTAAACTCCTGCAAGGTTTCATTAGGTAAAATAGCTTCTATTTTGGCTAGTTGTTCTTCTGTTATGTCGGTGTATTGGTCTAACTGGGTTTTAAGGCGTTGCACTTCCTTAAAGTTTTTTACAAACGAAATCCGTGCGGCATCACCTTTTAGGTTATACACTTCCTGCGGTTCGTTTACCAAATTATGTTCTTGTATAAATACGCCTAGAGCCTCAACAGCTTTTTTGTATTTATCAATCACTGTGGGAGCAGGTTCAACCAACCAAATTTCTTTGGCTTTTCCTTTGTCTTCTCCTGAGAAAAGAGCAATGGCGTAGTTTACGGCTTCTTGTTGCGAACGGAAGTCGAGTATATTACCGTAAGGCTTAGTATCATTCAATACACGATTCGTTCTTGAAAACGCTTGTATTAAACCGTGGTATTTCAGATTTTTATCTACATACAAGGTGTTTAAATATTTTGAATCAAAGCCTGTTAGCAACATATCCACGACAATCGTAATATCAATTTTATTTTTGTGCGGATACTTTTTGTTGCTATATTTTTGGTTTTTGATACGTCTTTGCACATCTTGGTAAAACAAATCAAATTCGTTGATGGTATGACTAGAACCAAATTGATTGTTGTAATCTGCAATAATGGTTTTAAGAGCTTCTTTTTTCTCTTCGGGATTTTGTTTATTATCTTTTTTTTCCTGTGTTAAGTCTTCTTGAATCTGCTGAATGTCCTTATTCCCTTCGGTAGGTGGCGAAAATACACAGGCAATATTTAATGCAGCATAATCCGAATTTTCGGCTTGTTTCTTCTTTTGAATTTCTTTGAACAGTTGATAATATTCAATAGCGTTTTTGATAGAAGCCGTTGCCAAAACAGCATTGAAACGACCTGAATTTGTTGCTGCATTGTGCTTTTCTAAAATGGCTTCAACTACTGCCTGTTGTGCAATGGCTTCACCTGGTTTTGGCGTTTGAGTGCCTTTACCTTTAAAATAATCAATGTGAAACTTTAAAACATTCCTGTCCTCAATAGCGTGAGTAATGGTATAGGCGTGTAATCTTTGTTGAAAAATATCCTCGGTAGTTTTGTATGAAACTTCTTCACCTTCACGGATTTGATAGGATGCGTTTTCATCAAAAATGGGTGTGCCCGTAAATCCAAATAATTGAGCATTCGGAAAAAATTCTTTTATGGCTTTGTGATTATCACCAAACTGTGAACGGTGACACTCGTCAAAGATAAATACAATACGTTTATTTTTTAGTGGCTCTAGCGTTCCTTGTAGTTTTTTGTATTCGTGCCGTCTAATGCCAATCCTAATTTCTGTATGGTTGTTACAATCACTTTGTCGGCATAATCAGTAGAAAGTAAACGCCATACCAAGGTTTCGGTATTGGTATTTTCTTCCACACTTCCTTCCTGAAATTTGTTAAACTCCTCACGGGTTTGTCTGTCAAGGTCTTTTCGGTCAACTACAAACAAACATTTTTCAATATCAGCATTGTCTTTTAAAAGGGTAGAGGCTTTAAATGAAGTCAATGTTTTTCCGCTGCCTGTGGTATGCCAAATGTAGCCGTTGCCACGGTTTTGTTGGATGCAATCAATTATAGCTTTCACTGCATAAATCTGGTACGGTCGCATTATGAGCAATTTTTGTTCACTCTCTACTAGCACCATATATTTACTTAATATCTCTCCAAGTGTGCACTTGGTTAGAAATTTTTCTGTGAACAATTCAAGGTGAGTGATTTTTTTATTGCTTTCGTCAGCCAATTGATAAATAGGCAAGAACTGCTCATCAGCATTAAATGCAAAATGCTGATTTTTGTTATTAGCAAAATAGTAGGTGTTTGTTTTGTTGCTTACAATAAACAACTGCATATAAGCAGAGCAAAGAATTACCATAACCATTGCCAGCTTCATTTTTATAATCCACTATTTGCTGCATCGCTTTTCGTGGAGAAATGTCATTTTTTTTCAATTCCATTTGCAGCACAGGCAAACCGTTAATGAGCAAAATGATGTCGTATCGCTGATGGCTGTTTTCAGTGTTGATGCGTAACTGACTGATGACTTCAAAATCATTTTTGCACCAGTCATTGTTATTGACCAAAGTGTAATGCAAAGGCGTTCCGTCTTCACGTTGAAAGTAGTTTCTTTCACGCAATAATTTTGAAGCGGAAAACACATCAGGCTTGATTATCTCTTCTCTTATCCTTAAAAACTCATTATCTGACAAACGAACTCGGTTTAAAGCCTCGAATTTTGTTTTGAAGTTTTGTTCAAGCGATTTTCTGTCGACTATGTCAGGTCGATAAGTATATTTAAGCTCTGTTAGTTGCTTAATTAATGATTCTTCTATTTCGTTTTCCTTACTCATTATTCTTCTTTCAATAAATCTTTAGCATTCACTTCCAAAATTTTTGCGATTCGGTACAAATCGTCAATGCTTGGTTGTCTCACATTGCGAGAATACTCGTTAATCGTGTTGTAACTTTTGTCCAACTGCTTAGCAAGCCAAGTTTGTGAGATACCTTTTTCTTTCAAAACTTCTTTAATTCTGTTCATTTTTGCCTAATGAATTTTCAACTAGTCAAATATAGTAAAATTACATTGTCTGATAGTGTAAAAATCCACAATATTGTCGTGGGTGTGTAAGGGCAAGCTCTTTTGGTTTTTTAGCGTTAGCTCGTGTGTCGGCAAAAACCAAATGTGATTGACCGTGCGACTGGCTAAAATTGTTTCTAAAAAAGTGTGGAGGGGAAAAAATAAAACCATCGGGTCGGCTTGAGTGTCGGCTTACTCGTTGTGCACTTGAAATATGGTCTGTATGTTGGTCAGCTGTCAAAATGGTTTGTCTTTGTTTTAATGCTATAATTTTAGGCGTTTATTCATTGTTGCACTGTCGTCATAGCCTTGCCGATAAAGAAAAAGTATTTATGAAGACGGGGGAATTATGAACTCGTCCGCCCTTAACTGATGCTGAGTTTTGTTTCAATTTTGAGTAACTTCCAACTGCTTCTTAGTGTTCGGTTCGACGATACAAATGATTATTAATATACTGATGTTCTATTACTTCCGTCAGCCCTCTTTTTCATAAATACTCCTATAATTTTCAAAAGAATTAATAGGCGATATTTTATTTTGACTAATTTCTACTTAATAACGTTGTTTATTGGCCTTGTAACTATCCAAAAAAGGTTTTATTTCTAACCAATTTAGTTTTATTTGAGACCTTAAATAGTACACGGTTAAAACTTACAGTGCTTCTTTTTCTGGTCAAATTGGGTTTTGATAAATTCTTAAAAAATGCTTGAAAAATTATTCAACCTTAAAACTTATCGTTTACTATATTCGTTTATGAATTATAGTCTTAAAAAACCAAAAGTCTTATTTTTTATTTAGGTAAGCCTTTTTTGTTTTCTCGCACTCTTCTTCCTTTTTCTGCTTCAAAAATTATATCTTTGCATCGTGATAATTGTAGAATGTAGAATGTAGAATGCTTAATGTCAAACACCTACATAATTTTCATTCTTTCTGATTAATTACTATTTAATACTTAAGATTTTTTAATCATCAAATGAAATATAGTTGCTTTTTGGCAACTATTTAGCATCGAACTACCGTAAATACCAATGATTTCGATTGTTATCCCAATTTATAACGAAGAAGAAAACCTTCAAAATCTTTATACTCGTCTCACTGATGCTTCACCTTCTTGGAACGAAGATTATGAAATCGTTTTGATTGACGATGGCTCACATGATAATTCGTTGACGATGATGCGAGTAATGGCTGAGAAAGATTCGCACGTGCGGATTATCAAGCTTTCGAGAAATTTTGGTCATCAACCAGCAATTTCGGCAGGAATTCAAGAAGCAAAAGGCGATGCAATCATTATAATGGATGGAGATTTACAAGACCCACCAGAAGAGTTATATCGTTTTTTGGACAAATGGCGTGAAGGCTATGATGTCGTTTACGCTGTTCGCACAAAGCGAAAGGAAGGTTTCTTCAAGAAATTAGCATATTCGAGCTTTTATAGACTCATGGCTGCCATCTCGGACATTGAGATTCCGCTTGATTCGGGCGATTTTTGTGTAATGGATAGAAAAGTCGTGAATGTTTTGGTGCATGATATGCCCGAACAAATACGCTTTATCCGTGGAATGCGGGCGTATGCGGGTTTCAAACAAATAGGTGTAATATATGAGCGTGCAGAACGTGCCGCTGGCGAAGTAAAATATACTTTCAAGAAATTAGTACAATTGGCACTCGATGGGCTTTTTGGGTTTTCGAGTTTTCCGCTTAGACTTTCTACTTATTTGGGTATTTCTATCGCCATTCCTTCGCTTATTATCGGGGTTTTCTTTTTAGTTCATCGACTTTTTGGTTTCAAAGTATTTGGACACACCCCCGAAGAAACACCAGGATTGGCATCGTTGGCCGTTGGAATGTTTTTTTTAGGAGGGGTAATGCTTACTATGCTTGGAATTATTGGCGAATATATCAGCCGAATTTATATTGAAGTGAAAAAGCGTCCGTTTTTTGTAATTGACGAGATTATTGAAAAGAAACCATTGACTCCGCTCAAATAGCGGTTTCTATTAAATTTAAATTAAACAATACTTTAAAAAGTACAATATTTACAAACCATAAAGTCCCATAACCTTAAAAATTATGGGACTTTATTATAAAACACTTAGCAACTTATTTCTCCATAAATGCCAGCACATCTTCCGAAATTCCTGTATTTATAAAACCACCATCGTGGAAAAGGTTTTGCATCGTGACCATGCGAGTCAAGTCAGAGAAAAGCGTGATGCAATAATCGGCACATGAATCGGCCGAGGCATTTCCCAAAGGTGCTATTTTGTCGGCAAAATCAAAAAAATTATCGAACCCGCTAATTCCAGTACCAGCTGAGGTTTCGGTTGGAGACTGAGAGATTGTATTTACACGTACTTTTTTTAGTTTACCATAACGATAACCATAACTACGAGCTATAGACTCAAGCATAGCTTTTGCTTCCGCCATATCGGTATAAAACGGAAATGTGCGTTGAGCAGCCATGTAGCTGAGGGCTACAACTGAACCCCACTCATTAATAGCGTCCAATTTTTCGGCAGTTTGCAGAAATTTATGAAATGATAAAGCCGAAATATCAACACTTTTCAGAAACCAATCATAGTTCAAATCCCCGTAGGCTTTTCCTTTACGAATATTGGGCGACATACCTATTGAATGAAGAACGAAGTCAACTTTTACACCAAAATGCTCCATTGATTTGGTGTAAAGGTTTTCAATATCTTCAACCGAAGTGGCATCTGCCGCAATAATTGGGGCTTCACAAATCGCGGCCAGTTTATTGATTTCGCCCATACGCATCGCAACTGGGGCATTTGTCAAAACTATTTTTGCTCCTTCTTCGTGTGCTTTCAGAGCAACTTTCCAAGCGATTGATTTTTCGTTTAATGCACCAGAAATAATGCCTGTTTTACCTTTAAGAAGTCCGTATGCCATTATGTTATTGTTTGCGAAATAGAAAAATTTAAGACTTCAAAGCTACGTGCTTCATTAAAAAATAAAAAACCGCCTATCAAATCAGAAAGACGGTTTGTTGGTTTTTAGTTGTTGATTCTAAGCATTTTTAAAAAATTTACCCTAATAAATAATATTACTTCCCTTTAGGCTTTGGAAGCGACTGACGCTTAGGGTTAAAAAATGTATTTGTTTTCCTCAATCATTGCTTCTGCCACACGTCGGCGAGCGTTTTTGAGGTTCATTGGTTCAATCTTTGTGAATCGTTTTAAGCCCATGAGCATTACTCTCAATTCATCACCTTCGGCAAATGATGTGATGGCTTCACGACCTGCATCATTTACTTTTACTACAGCTTCGTTCAAATAAACCAAAGCCATATCTTTTTGCAGCACAACGGCCGCTTCACCTTTGATACCGATAAGTTTTTCAACTCTTAATAATGTAGATTCAGCAACATAAATTTCGATGGCCATATCTGCTATGTTCATCAAAATTTCTTGTTCGTTTGAAAGTGACATCATAAATTTCTGAACCGCCGAACCTGAAACCATCAAAGCTGCTTTTTTTAAGTTTTTTAATACTTTCTTCTCTGCTGCAAAAAGGGTTTCATCATCAGTAGCACCGAAATCTGGAATCGACATAATTTCTTTGCCAACTGCCATTGCTGGGCCCATTAAATCAATTTCGCCTTTCATGGCACGTTTCAATAACATATCTACAATCAACATACGGTTGATTTCGTTGGTACCTTCAAAAATACGGTTGATACGTGCATCTCGGTAAGCTCGCTCCATTGGTGCATCGGCCGAATATCCCATACCTCCATATACTTGTAGGCTTTCGTCAACTACATAATCCAAAACTTCTGAACTATGAACTTTCATGATGGCACACTCAATAGCAAATTGTTCAAGTGCCTTTAATTTTGCCTCGGCATCTCCTAAGCCTTGTGCTTTTAGGTCTTCAATGGCATCATCAATATTTTGTCCTGCTCGGTAGTTAGCCGTTTCAGAGGCAAAAATACGAGTGGCCATTTCAGCTAATTTATATTTTATTGCTCCGAATGTGGCAATCGAAAAACCAAATTGTTTACGTTCGTTAGCATAATTGATGGCAGAATTTAATGAACCTTTCGAGCCACCAATCACAGCAATACCTAATTTGATACGACCAATATTTAGAATATTTACTGCTATCTTAAAACCATTTCCACGTGCTGAAAGCATATTTTCAACTGGTACGTGACAATCATTGAAGAAAACCTGACGGGTATCTGAGCCTTTGATACCGAGTTTATGCTCAGGTTCGTTCATTGTTATTCCACCGTAGGATTTTTCTACAATAAAAGCTGTCAAATTCTTGTCGGGGGTGCCAGAACCATCATCAATTTTTGCAAAAACGATAAACAACTCAGCAAAACCGCCATTGGTTATCCACATTTTCTGTCCGTTGATGACATAATGCTTTCCATCGGCTGACAAAACTGCTTTTGATTTTGCGGCATTAGCATCCGAACCTGAATCTGGCTCAGTTAAGCAATAAGCAGCTTTCCATTCTCCAGAAGCCAATAAAGGCAGATATTTAGATTTCTGATCTTCATTTCCATAATAAACTATCGGCAAAGTTCCGATACCTGTATGAGCTGATTGTGCTACTGAGAACGAATGACCAGTTCCGAGAGCCTCAGCAACCAACATCGAAGTATTGAAATTCATACCAAAACCACCATATTCTTCCGGAACGGCTGTTCCGAGTATACCCAATTCACCAGCTTTTGTCATTAAAGAAGACATTAATTCTGGGGACTTGGCAGTATCAATTTCATTTAGGCGTGGGTGAACCTCTGTTTTCAAGAAATCACGGCACGTTTCCGCAATCATTTGTTGCTCTTCCGTAAACTCTTCTGGAATGAAAATCTGGTGAGCTTCAACTTCTTTGATTAAAAATTCACCCCCTTTAATTGATGCTTTGTTTCCGGTTACTGTCATTGTATTTTGAATTGAAAAATGTCATTGTTTAATAGTATGCGTGCATACTGTTACAAATATAAATAAATATCTTATTGTTATGCAAGCATACTAATAAAAATATTTTTGCAAAAATAAGACCCTTGATTTTCCAATTTGTAATACTCAGGTTTTTTATATAAAATTTATTAATTCTACTCAATAATGAAGTCATAAGTCCCACTTGCAACTTCAAAGATTGCTTTGTCTTTGTCGGATTTTACGTAAGTTATTCCTTCAATTTTCACAGGCTTTTTCTTTACAACAAAGGACTTCCCTCCTTCTTTTATATTATTTATGGTTTTCCCTACTTGTAGAGGCAGTTGTATTTGTGCCGATGTATTGGCAGGAATCGATAGTTTTAAACTAAACTTATTACCTTGTAGATGTGATTGGCTGGTGATTTGGCCATAATTTGTTACAAACATTTTTGTCTCGGCTGTCAATGATGGAGCGATTATAGCCTTTGCTTCATTAAAATTTGGTTCTTTTATTACTTTTTTTGAATAACTTTTTTCCAAATAGTCTTCCGAATAAGCATAGTTTTCTACGAATGGTGTATTTTCATAAATTACCTTTGCAATCAAAGTATTTTCTTCGGCTTTTTTAGGAAGCCCTTCAACCTCTACATATCTAAATCCATGATAACTAAATTTAGGTTCCCATTTTTCTACGCCATAACCTTTTAAAAGATATTTATCGGTTGGTTTTATTCCTTTTTGTTCGGCCAAACCTTTCTCGGTTAAAGTTTCGGCATATTTTATCTCTACTTCTTTGGTTGCTTTTCCTTCTGTTTGTAAATAAGCGTAACCAACAATATTTTGTCCGAAATCAAATACATAACGACCTTTTCTTGGTTCGGTTATTTTTACGGCTTTTATTTCCTTTATTATTCGCATTTGTGGCATTATCAAAGGCTTTAATTCTGGTGTGCTTTGAGCATCGTCCATGATTGAGGCATTTTCCCAATCCTTGCCGTATTCGAGTTGGGCGTTGTAAACTTCACCCGCATAAATTAAATCATAAACAATTGGTGACAATCGAGTTTTCCAACTTTCATCCGAAATAACTGTTTGGCGTGAACCATCATAAAACTCCATTTCCATTTGAAATAGCAGTTTGTTTGGCATATTCCCTTTTTGCCAAGCATTTCCAAGTGTGGCGGTGATAAAGTTGATACCGATACTTAAATCTTCGTTCGAGATTTCATAAATTTGATAAGGAATTGCCTTAGAATCATTTATGAAACCTGGGGTAAGAATATCTTGCCCAACTTTTTTACCATTGAAAATCAAATGATATGCTCCTACTCCCGTTACATAGACTCTGGCTCTTGTGGCACGTTTGGTTAAGCTAAATTCTTTTTGAAGTTCAATTGATTTGCCTTCCGCTCCGTTTTTTCCAATCCAGTGGGCTGACCAATCTTCCTTTTTTAGCAGTGCCATTTCCCACCAAGTTGACTCGCTGTATTGGGTGGGTTTGTTTTTTTCATTCCAAACCTTTACCTTCCAGAAATACCTTTTTCGAGATTCAATTGGTTTGCCTGCGTAGTCAATTTTTATTGATTGCTCCGATTTTACTATTCCTGAGTTCCAAACATTTCCAATATCTTTCTTTAAGTCGGCTTCATTATCAGCTACTATAATTTGATAGGCTGTTTGTTTTGCTCCACGATTTGTAGCTTTCATTTGCCAGGATAATCTTGGATTTAGTACTTCCAAGCCCATCGGAGTTTCTTGGTATTCACATTTAAGTTTTTCGATTGTTTGTGCGTTTGTCTGAAAAATATTCAAACTTATAAAAAGTAAAATGATTGTTTTCTTCATCTAATTTTCTTTGGTTTTCTGAAACAAAACTTCCGTTTTTGGTTAATTTTTGGCAATTTCTTAAAATAATCTCTATTATTAATCCTATTTATACTCTTTTGTTGATAAAAGTCGCTTATTTCCCTTTTATCATTCAAAACTTCCGCTTCGCAATATAAAACTTTCAGCATCTGTAGCACGTTATTACATTTGGGAGTTATCTTGGTTTTGTATCAAGTTTATTCGTTTTTATATAGTAATTATTCAAAACAATAGTCTATCCTTTTTTACTGTTTTTAAGCAAAAAGTGTTCAAAATTGTCTTAAAATTTAGTTTTTGTGGTTTTGAAAACTTTTAAAAACAATATTGCCATTCAAATTTATTACTACAAAAAATCCAATTCATGAAAAAACAATTGTTGTTTTTAGTTTGTCTGTTTTTCACGTGGAATGTCTCCGCACAAGAAAAGTTTACAGTAAGTGGCTACATAAAAGATTCCGCCAATGGCGAAGGTTTGATTGGCGTTTCAATTTACGTGCAAGAAGTTAAGACAGGTACACAAACCAACCCTTATGGCTTCTATTCACTGACGCTTCCCAAAGGAATGTACAACTTGGTATTGACGTATGTTGGCTTTGAAAAAATTAGTAAGCATATTGATTTGACTAAAGATCTAAAATTAGATGTCGAACTTAAAGATGATTCAAAACTTTTGCAAGAAGTAGTGATCACTACAAAAAAGGATGACGATAATGTGAAAAGCCTTGAAATGTCGGTCAATAAAGTTGACATAAAAACAATGCAAAAAATGCCTGCATTGCTCGGTGAAGTTGATATTATCAAAAGTATACAGTTTCTACCAGGCGTCACTTCAGTTGGCGAAGGTGCTTCGGGCTTTAATGTTCGTGGTGGCGGTATTGATCAAAATTTAGTTTTGCTCGATGAGGCTCCAGTTTATAATTCTTCTCACCTTTTTGGATTTTTCTCGGTTTTTAATCCTGACGCAGTGAAAGATGTCAAATTGATAAAAGGCGGAATTCCTTCTCAATACGGCGGTCGGGTTTCTTCGATTTTGGATGTAAGAATGAAAGAAGGAAACTCAAAAAAACCACAGTTTTCGGGTGGAATTGGAAGTATTTTTTCGCGATTTACGTACGAACGTCCTTTTTTGAAAGATAAGGGTTCATTTATTGTTGCATTACGTAGGTCGTATATTGATGTTTTGGCAAAACCTTTTTTAAATTCTGATTTGAAAGGAACACGTTTTTATTTTTATGATTTTACCGCTAAAGCCAATTATCGAGTAAATGAAAAGAATACTGTTTTTCTTTCTGGGTATTTTGGGCGTGATACTTTCGGTGCTGATTTTGGTTTTAATTGGGGAAATGCAACCACGAGTTTTAGGTGGAATCATGTTTTTAACAATAAGCTTTTCTTGAATAATACTGTTTTTTATAGCAATTACGATTACGCTTTACAATCTGATTTAAAAAAGAAAAACGACCAAGACGCCTTCCGTTGGAAATCAAATATTATTACTTACAGTATAAAACCAGATTTTACTTATTACC
>CAMAQF010000107.1 GCA_945860265.1 Emticicia agri
TATAAGGCCCGAAGAACTTAAATATGGTGTAAAAGAAATAAAAATTGAACATCATAATCACCCAAATTCTACAAATCCAAATCAAATCAACAATGGCGTAGCATATTATCAAGAAGATTTCGAAAAAGAACGCCAATCCTGAAAAATCATAGAAGAGGCCAAAGTCGAATATATCAAATCTCAATCAATAACCAATGGCTTGCTACAATCGGAGCTTGAGAGATTGAGAAAAGGCTAATCTTCCAAAATATTTCCAAAGAAAGTATTTTTAAAGAAAAAAGCAGATAATAAGAAAACCACCGCCCAATTGAGATATATATAGTAAAAATCTTCTACATCACGATATACATTATCTTTGACTTTTACTTTTTCAAGGCGATTGATTTGCTCGAATATATTTCGGAGGGTTTTGTTATCGTTTGCTCTAAAAAACAGTCCATTTCCTTCACGAGCAATTTCTCGAAGGGTGTTTTCATCAACTTTTACTTCACTGTCATTGCCACCGACAGCAATAGTATACACTTTTATACCAAATGATTTTGCCAAATCAGTAGCCGTGAGCGGATCAAGCGCGCCTGCGGTATTATCTCCGTCACTCAAAATAATAGCTACTTTACTTTTACTCGGAATCTCTCGTAAACGGTTGATACAAGTAGCTAAAGCACTACCAATGGCCGTTCCAGTGGTTTTTATAAGCTTACTATTGATTTCATTGAGATATTCGTTCAACACTTCGTAATCGGTCGTAAGTGGACACATCGAAAATGCTTCTCCTGCAAAAACAACTAAACCGATTCGGTCTTGAAAACGCCCTTTAATGAACTCATGCCCAACATTCTTAGCCGCTTCCAAACGATTTGGACTTAAATCAGTTGCCAACATCGATTCTGAAATGTCTATGGCGAGCATAATATCAATACCTTCTGAAAACTGTTCTTTACTTTCTCGCACCCGCTGTGGCCGTGCCAATGACAACAAAACACAGATAAGGCCCAAAATGAAAAATATCGGGGGTATAAAACGCAAGTAACTAATCCAATTGGTGCGAAGCTGATAACTTGTGAGCGAAAGCCCTAATTTTTGTTGGCCACGAGTATAAAATAGCCATCGAAAAAGAAATAAAAAAGGAATTCCAATGATGGCATATAGGTATAGTTTTTCTGCCCAAACGAACGAACGCAGGGTTTCCCAACTAAGCCAATATATTGAAAACCAGTCCCACATTTTTTTTAGACATAAGATGTGAGATATGAGACATGAGAATTTTTAGAAAATCTCATAATCGCACGGGTAACCCCGTTATATCTCATCTCTCATAATTATCCACAGCGTTTCTTACGCTGCCGTATGTATGCAAAAGTTCGCTTGCTTCTTCATGCGAAATATTCAATTCGTTCATTACCATTCTTACGCCTCTTTCTACCAATTTGAGGTTAGTAAGCTGCATATCAACCATTTTATTGCCTTTTACTCTACCGAGTTGAATCATAACTGAGGTAGAAATCATGTTTAAAACCAATTTTTGGGCAGTTCCTGACTTCATGCGTGTGCTACCCGTTACAAATTCTGGCCCTACCACGGCTTCTACTGGAAATTCGGATTCGGCAGCTACGGTACCTCCTGCATTACAAACCACACAACCCGTCAAAATACCATTTTGACGTGCAGTACGCAAGCCACCAACTACGTAAGGCGTGCGACCCGAAGCAGCTATTCCTATCAAAGAGTCATTTGCATTTATTTCATATTCCTCTAAGTCTTTCCATGCTTGTTCTATATTATCTTCGGCATTTTCAACTGCTTTTCTGATGGCTTTATCTCCGCCTGCCATGATTCCCACAACCATTCCAAAAGGTACACCAAAAGTCGGTGGGCACTCAGAAGCATCAACAACGCCCAAACGCCCGCTTGTACCTGCACCGATATAAAACAAACGTCCGCCCATTTTCATGCGTGACACAATCTGAGCTACTAATGCTTCAATCTGCGGAATACATTTTTCAACGGCATGAGGCACCGTTTTGTCTTCTTTATTGATGCCTTCGAGCAATTCTCGAACCGACATTTTTTCGAGATTATCGTAATGTGAGGAAGATTCGGTTGCTAATTTTTCTAAGCCAAGTGACATAATCCTATCTTTTCATGTTTAATTGTTTTTCATCAATTCCGCAAAGTATATAAAACAATAGAACAATTTAGATTCTTTCGATGGAATTGAGTTTTATATTTTTCGTTTCTTTTTACCAGTGCTATAACCCTCAACAATGATATATTTTAAATCAGTTTCTGGTTTCAGTCCTTCTAGTTTTTTCAATTTCTTGAATTATTATAGGAACATACATTTTCAACGTATTTACATCAATTTTGGGTGTATCTAAAATCCATAAACCAAAGGTAAGTTTTAATAAATTTTGTTGAAAGGGTAAATTTTTATCCATCGAAATTAAGATATCGAAGTCATTTTCTGAAATCAACCTCATCAATTCACCATTTTTTTACCCAGCCAACCCATATCTCGAATACTTTTTGTATCATATTCAAAAAGTATTTTCTGAATTTCAACACCTATGTTTTCATCCAGCAGCAGTAGCATATTTTTTATGTTTGGGAATGCCTCTATTAGCTACTTCTTTTAAAACATTAGTAACCATTTCTCTTGTGATGTAAGGGAAGTTTTTAAAAAAAACACCAATATCACCTTCTTCAGGATAATCAAAAAGTGTTTTAATGGTTACACGTGTTCCATTAAAAACAGGTTCACCACTCATGATTTCTGGGTCAATATTTATCGCTGAATTTTTCATTTTATTTAATTATTATTTTTCATCAATTCAGCGTAATGCTTAAAGAACAAAGGGATAGTTTCAATTCCTTTGAAGAAATTAAACAAACCATAATGCTCATTTGGTGAGTGTAAGGCATCAGAATCTAAGCCAAAGCCCAAAAGTATTGACTTCAAGCCTAATTCTTGCTCAAATAAAGCCACAATTGGAATACTTCCACCACCTCTTGTTGGAACTGGTTTTTTACCAAATGCTTCTTCCAAAGCCAAGACTGCGGCTTTATAACCAGCAGAATCAGTGGGCGTTACATAGGGTTGTCCACCATGATGGCGGCTTACTTTAACTTTCACCGTTGGCGGAGCAATCGCTTTAAAATGTGCCTCAAAAAAACCTGCAATTTCTTCCCAGTCTTGGTTTGGCACAAGTCGCATTGAAATTTTGGCGAATGCCTTTGATGGCAAAACGGTTTTTGAGCCTTCGCCTGTATAGCCTCCCCAAATCCCATTTACATCAAGCGTTGGGCGGATACTTGCACGCTCACGAGTTGTATAACCGCTTTCACCCGAAACTTCGGCAATGTCAAGGTCTTTTTTGTATTCTTCCAAATCGAATGGTGCTGATTCTAAATCATCACGTTCGGCTTGCGAGAGTTCGTTAACTTTATCATAGAACCCTTTGACTGTTACTTTTCCATCAGCATCGTGCATCGAAGCAATCATTTGGCAGAGTATGTTTACTGGATTTGCCACAGCTCCACCGTAAACACCTGAGTGCAAGTCACGGTTTGGGCCAGTAACGGCAACTTCCATGTAAGTAAGGCCACGCAAGCCAGTTTCTACCGAAGGAATATCATTTGCTATGATTGAAGTGTCAGAAATCAAAATTAAATCAGCGGCAAGTTTTTCTTTATTTGCTTTTACAAATACGCCTAAGTTTTCAGAGCCTACTTCTTCTTCGCCCTCAAACATTATTTTTACATTACAGGGCAAGCCATCTTGTGCCAGCATCATTTCTATTGCTTTTACATGCATATAGATTTGACCTTTATCGTCGCACGAACCACGAGCAAAAATTGCTCCATCAGGGTGATTTTTGGTTACTTTAATGGTTGGCTCAAACGGAGGCGAATCCCACAATTCGTAAGGGTCGGCAGGCTGCACATCGTAGTGACCATAAACCAAAATTGTTGGTAGCGAAGAATCTACGATTTTTTCGGCATATAAAATTGGGTGGCCTAAAGTTGGGCAAATCTCGGCTTTATCGAGACCTGCTTCTAATAATCTTTCTTTTACAAATTCAGCCGCACGAAGCATATCAGGCTGAAACTTGGTGTCGGCACTTACCGACGGAATTCTAAGAAAATCAAAAAGTTCGTCTAAAAATCGGTCTTTATTTTGTTCTATGTAAGTGTTCATTAATTTATAAGCATTTTATCCTGATTAAAATTATCCAAAAGTGAGATTTAGTTTTTTACCAAAACCTTTTTCTACCAAACGAAAGAGCGTAGAAAGTTGAATATCTGCTTTGCCTTTTTCAACCCTTGAAATATAACTTTTTTTTGCACCTATTCTTTGAGCGAGTTGTTCTTGTGTAAGTTTTGCTTCTTTTCGGGCTTCTTTTAGCATTTCAACTACAACAAACAACTCAGCACGTTCTTCTATTGCATCTCTTTCGATAGAACCTCTTTTTCCAAAAGCATTATCTATTAAAACTTCAATATCAGTTAGATTTTCCATTATTTTGCTTTTCATTAAAGTATTTTTTCATTATTTTCTATGCCATTGCAATCTCATCAATTGGTGTTTTTGGTGTTTTTTTCTGAAACCCATTAAAAAGTATTACTAAATTACCTTTATCAAAACAACAAAAAGATTTGTAAATATTAGAACCAACCTCAACCCTAATTTCATATAAGCCTTTTTCTCCTTGAATATGTTTCAAAAATTTCTCGGAAACACGCTCCAAAGATTTAATTATCCGAAATACATAAACGAATGTCTTTTGGGAGATCAGCGTAAAATAAGGAAAAATAATTTTCATAAACTTTTATCTCTCGCTTAAACTTACTCATTTTGTAAAGTTAACTAATTGTGTAACATTTTGCAAGTTATTTCTTCACACCAAACTTACTTTCAGTTCCTTTGAGGAGTCGTTCAATATTCTCACGGTGCATAACGACCAAAATGATAAATATCATTGAAGAAAAACCAATTGCGTATTTATCGGCATTATCATTCCAAAAATTGAATATCAACTGAATTGGGAAAGCTAATGCACCGAGCAGCGAAGCAAACGAGACATATTTTGTTGCAAAAACAATAATTATAAACACTAAAACACAACCTAATGCAGCCCACGGAAATGTAGCTACCAAAACGCCGATTGCCGTTGCTACGCCTTTCCCACCTCTAAATTGTGCAAAAATCGGAAAAATATGCCCCATTATTACGGCCAAACCCATGATTAAAGACAAATTACTATCTGTTTCGGTTGAAAAAAGATTTGTGGCTTTCACTGCTAAAAAACCTTTGAGAAAATCGACAATTAGAACAAAGATACCCGCTTTTTTGCCGAGTGTACGAAGAGAATTAGTTGCACCTGCATTGCCGCTACCGTGCTGGCGAACGTCGATTCCATGAAAAATTTTACCATACCAAACTGCTGTGGGAATTGAACCTACTAAATAGGCGAAAATAGTGTTAAAAATCATTAAGGTTATTTGTTGATATCGATAGACTAATAAAATTACATAAAATTGTGATATTACGTGTTAGGCCTAAAACAATAGACGCATAAGATACTGTTAAACAGAAACTTATGCATTTTATATTTTATTTATAATTGTATATTTTTAAATATTTTTACATCAAAACTATAACAAATTCTCAATTTAATCCTACTATTTTTACAGATCTTACATTCGCGTTATACCCTTACGTTTGAGAGCTAAATCATGGGCGGTATCGTAGTATGAACGAAGGTTTGTCCAGTCGAAAATTTCAGAAATATTCTCAACACGGTTTCGCTGCATGATACGGTCACGGCGATTCATGGTTACGAATTTGAATAAAATCTCGGCAAGTTGGTCAGCGGATTTATCGAAATTTTTAGTCTTTCGATTTACCACATAAACACCCACATTATCGTAGTCTTTCATCAATTGCATAATAAAATCTCCAAAACCCGATAAATCACTAGTTACGGTCGGAATACCTCGCACTACGCATTCAAGAGGTGTGTAGCCCCAAGGCTCATAGTAGCTTGGAAATACGCCCAAGTGACAGCCACGCACAAATTGGCTATATTCCATACCAAAAAGTGGATTGGTTGGCGAAATAAAATCTGGGTGATACACAAACTTTACTCGGTCTTGTTCGTGGTTAAGTAAGTTAGTTTCTTTCAAAAAACCGGTAATTTCATCAGGTTGTTTGAGTAAATGAGTAACGGTATGCGGCAGTTTCTTAGTTTTCCAAGTCTGAATCGTGCGACGTAAGCGAAGTCTCCAATATTCATCCACAAATTCATTCAAATCAGGTAAACTTGGGTTTTCGTTCGATGCTGAAGCGTGGAATAGATGCTCACCAATTTGCTTTTCGATTGATTCACAAGTCTGACGGATTTCCACCATTACGGCTCTTGACTGCAATACTTCGGGGTCAATCGAATGTACTGGATTTTTGGTAATGATAAACATCACAACTGTTGTTTCGATTCCTGCCTGTACGAGTTTGAAGTTAAGACGTTTGAGGGCTTCGAGTGTAATATCGTAACCTTTATTGCGGTATTCGTAACGCCCCGAAGTGAAGAAATAAAGTGTATTATCTAAATCCCACGAATAACTTTGGAAGAAATTCCCCATCACAAATTGATGGATTTTTTCTTTATATTTCATGTGTAAATTCTGGAATTCGTGCGTAGCCGCAAAACGAGTTACATTTAAACCATTTGGCAAAATCAAATCGCACGTTCGTCCAAAAAACACCTCACATTCTTTAGCGGTTACGTCACTCACGGTTGTAAGCACATGAGATTTTTGAGCAGCCAAACGCTCAATTTTCGCTTGGGCTTCGATGCCGTAGTTTTTTGCTTCAATATCCCATTTATAGGTCGATAATTTATCGTAAAAACCTTCCTCATTTCCTGCAATATAACGCCCGAGCATTGTTGCGTGCGTAGTAAAAACAGTCGAAATTGGCACATTATCGGTGCGAATATCAATTAGTGCCGTAGCAACCATCCATTCGTGAAAATGGGCTACAATATCATTTATATGACCAAAAGCTTCGCCAATTTCGGTCAAGAAAACCCTAATCATTTCGCCAAGAGCTATTACTTGATCAACGAGTGGTTCAGTATTAATTGTAGAAATCTGGTATCTTTCCCAGAGTTTAAATTTATAATCGTTGGTGTTTTTTAGAAGAGCTTTAAAGTCAAATAAAACAATTTTTGGCTTACCCGTCACTAGCCAACGACCATAGTGAGCATCAAAGCCCATTTCTTGCATTTTCTTAACAGTCTTACCAAACGGTGATTCATCGAGGTCGGCAATTGGCTCAAACTCAATCATTGCAGTATTCGGGAAATATGGTCCAACGAGACAATAATTCTCGCCCCACTCTTCTACCATCGAAGGCACTTTTGATCGAATAACGGTGTAAATTCCTCCTACCTGGTTGCATACTTCCCAAGCTATTTCCATCAAAATTGGTGTCTTTTGTTCACGTGGCTTAATACTAATGGTTTCTTCTGATTTTTTCTTTAAATTTGCTTTGGTTGCCATGCTGTTTAAAAAATGGTAAAATATAGGGTTGAATTAGCTTAAAAAATTTAACAATAGCAATAAAATATTTAACTTTTCAAACAATACTGATTCAAAAAGTTAAGTTTTAGGCTTTGCACTATTTTTTACTTAAATTTCTTATGGCAAATCTATCATATTCGTTCGTTCATTCTATCAATATAAGGTTATTTTTTATGCCGAAATGCTCAAATTATTGGCTAGGAACAGGATTGTTCTTTGGGGCAGCGTTTGGTTTTGCTTTAAAAGGAATCGTTATCAAATCTGCTTAGGAATACGGTATTGACACTATTTCGTTACTTTCGTTGCGATTTTTATTTTCGGTGCCATTCTATATTTTTGTTTTATCTCGGAAAAGAATCCAAGAAGAATCTCACACACAAGTGTCAACTATTATTTGGCTAAAACTCTTTACGATTGGGTTTGTGGGCTACCATGTTTCGGCACATTATAATCTTTTGGGCTTAAACTACATGACGGCAAGTATAGGGCGAATTTTACTTTTTGTGTATCCAACTTTTGTACTGATACTTCGAGCGATTTTATTAAAAAAAAGACAACTCGTCTACAATGGTTGGCTCTCGGCATCATTTATCTCGGAATCTTACTGGCTTTCTTTAAAAACTTTGTTGCTCATCAACAAAAAGACATTGGTTTAGGTGCTTTCTTGGTAATTTTGAGTGGCCCCTAATTATGCTTTTTACCTCATTAGTAGAGATGAGCTAATCGCCAAACTCGATACAACTAGTTTTACTTCGTGGGTAATTATCTCGGCACTTTTCCCGACGCTCATTCATTGATAAATAGAAAACGGTCTTGATATTTTTAATTTTCCGACACCAGTCTATATTATTTCATTGTCGATGGCCTTTTTCTCAACAGTTTTACCATCATTAATGTTATCAGTATGTAATAAGTAAGTTTGTTCAGGAAATGCTTCGATAATAGCGAGCATTGAACCAATTTTTAGTATTTTTTTGGCAACAGTATTTTTGGGTGAAAAAATCTGGCTCGAACAAATCATCGGAATAATTTTCGTCTTAATTGGCATATTTTTGATTAGCTGGAAAGGAAAAAAGTAGAACTTGTATATTTAACCAAGAATTTAAAAAAATAGAACATTTTACTATGTCTGCCGACTATAGTCTGTGACTGATTTATTAACTTATCATTAATATTTAAATATTACATTTTACCACACAATTTGATTAATTTTGTTTAATTGCAACAAACCCTATCGAATGAAATATTATATTATTGTTTTTAGTCTCTTATTTACAAGTATTGCCTGTACTAACGACAACGAGAATAAACAAACACAATTATCTGACAGTCAAGAATTTAGAAAATATTGGTTTGACAATAAAGCCGAAATTAGTAGCTATGATTTAGTACAAGCCCGATATGGGAAACTCAATAAAGGGGAAGCCGTAATGGTATTTGTTAGTGAAGAATTTCGTTTAGACAAACAGGTAAAATTGGAGTCAGATGCCGAAGAGAATGCGACAACTGTATTGAAACTCAATTTTATCAAGAAATTCATCACGGGTATTTACGATTATTCGATGTACACATCGGTTTTCACGCCTGTACAAACCAATACTTTCTCTGCCACACTCAAAGTAACAAATACCAACCAAGAGTGGTGTGGGCAAAGTTTTATGCAACTCAACTACCACCAAAATGGCTATAAAGTATTGGGAAAATCATATTTTGAGGAGGAGGTTTCAGATGAGTGCCATATTGATTATGCGATGCTCGAAGATGAACTTTGGACAAAAATAAGGTTATTACCCATCGAACAGCTGCCACAAGGCAATATTTTGATGGTTCCAAGCATGACATCGTTGCGTCTACGTCATAAAAAAGTGCAAGCCGAAAT
Source organism: Emticicia agri (assembly GCA_945860265.1). Lineage (GTDB taxonomy): Bacteria > Bacteroidota > Bacteroidia > Cytophagales > Spirosomataceae > Emticicia > Emticicia agri_A. The sequence continues at coordinate 9,464 of CAMAQF010000107.1, forward strand.
GACTAAAATTAAACTCGAATCCTATAAAGGTGACTCAACATTTAAAGGCAAAGATTTGATGGATTATCAAATCAAATTTCCTGAAACTCAACGAGATTTAAGAATCATTTTCGAAAAAGGATTTCCGCACCGAATTGTGGGCTGGGAAGATACTTATGAGGTAAGGAAAAAGAAATTAACGTCAAGAGGAGTACTGAAAGCAACCATTCAAAATGCTTATTGGGAGAAAAACTCGCCTGCTGATACCACTTATAGAAAACTTTTAAAGTTGAAATATTGAAAGTATAATTTTGTATGAGTTCTGTATAAAAAAACAGACAAAAGCATTTATAATTTAGGCAAATAGCCCATTAACAATAATTTGATGAAAAAGCACAATCTCTTTTACTTTCTTATCTCTTTATCATTCGTTTCAATCCTCCAATCTTGCGGAGAAAAAAAAGCTCAAAAAAATGAGAATAAAGCCGATAGTCCAGCTATTCATACACTTATTTTTATAGATAAAACTGCTAGTGTTGATGTTTCAAAGCCTTTTGTGGCTCAAAAATACCAGCAAGCACTCAATAGCATTATTGAAGAAAACCTAAGAAAATCGGGCGATAAATTTGAGATTTACTACATTCACGAAAATACTGCCAAAGGACGTTGTCTTTCGCTCACTTGCCGCACCGAAATGGAAAGCACCGAAGGCATGAATGCCACTGATTTAGAGGCACTCAAAACTTTTTATGATTTATCAATTAGAAAAGAACGCACTTTCGTAACGAAACAAGCATTGGCACGCCTCAATGCACAAAATGATAATGCGTCGAATCGTGAAACCAATATTCTGGCAAGCCTTCCAGTCATTGCAAAAGTATCAGAATCAGGAGCAGTGGTAAAAGTTTATTATCTAAGCGATATGGTAGAAAGCGTGAAAAGTGGTCGAGATTTTCAAACAAAACCACCAAAAGATGATGCAGAAGCTGAAAATTGGGCAAAAGCCGATGCCGAAAAATATAAAGAACTGGCTTTAAATAGTCCCGATATTTCGATGATTTTACCCTTCGAGCCAACAAGTTCAATCAAAGAAAATAACCCAACAATTACACTTTATTGGTCGAAACTATTTGAAAACTTGGGCGTGATGAATGTGCAGGAATTGTAAAAAATATCGCCTAAGAATGTATTAACCTAGCTCATGCGGGTTCAGGTATTCGAGACCTGCTATATTTTGAAAATCTTTAGTATTTCTTGTAACTATAACCAAGTCATTTACTAATGCCGTTGCTGCAATTAGAGCAACACCTAATTTTAATTTTTTGTAAGTTTTACGTAGATAAATAGCTATATCTGCAACAATATCATCTAAATAGAAAATATTAGCAAATGTCAAAAAGTCGTCAATCTTTTGCATTTCAAGAGGGTCTTCAGTAAATCCCAACACTTCTATCTTTACAATAATCGAAGTATTAAACTCAATATCAATCAATTCATCCATCTCAAATGCTGCCGACTGTGGAAGTTTATCAGCCAAAAAATCAATTATTAAGTTTGTGTCTATAGCAGTGGCGAACCGTTCATATTTCTTTCCCATTCTGCTCTTGCTTTCTCGGTATATAAAAGTAAATCATCGGCAGTTTTTTGAGAAATTGATCCTCTAAAACTTGATGGCTTCAGCTTATTATCTTGCTTCTTAGGGTTTTCTAAAGACTTTAAATCTTGATGCTTAGCTGTAAACATATTCCATTTTTCAATAGGTAAAACCACAGCCGTATGTTTGCCTTCGGTATTAGAAAGATATTGTAAATCCATTATAATAAAGCTTTTTTAAATACTTCAATGAAAAAAGAATCACACAAATATACAAAAAATAGAAAATCAAAACTACTTATCAATATTTTGCCGAAATTAACAAAAAACGGCGATATATCTTTCGATAAATCGCCGCCTTTGTATATAAGAGCTATAATCTTTTACTGTGCTTTCAAAGCTTCTGCACCACCAACAATCTCCAATATTTCGTTAGTAATGGCCTCTAGTGATTATCTTTGCGAAAAGGCTTAAAAACATCAAATTTCTCCTATCTGTTTTTTCAATAGCCGAATTATCTCATCCTTACTTTCCAATAAATCTTTATATAACTCCCTCGCATCCATTTTTATTTCAAAACCAACGATAGAATTATCAATTTTCTGATTACCACTATTGACGATTTTGACTATTGTTCCTTCTGGAATAAGTTCGACAGGTTCTACACCAAATAGATGAGCAAGTTTAGGTAGAAATTCTACTTTAAAAGTAGATTGGTCGCTCTCCCATTGGCTATATGTGCTTTGACCTATACCTAAATTTTCGGCTACTTCTTGCTGTGAAAGACGAGATTTTTCTCTAAATTGGCGGAGTTTAGTTCCATAAGTCATAATAGAAATTATTGTTTTAGCAAATGGTTGGTGATAATATTTACCGTAAAACTAATAATTATTATCGAAAATTAAAGTCGCGTTTTGAAATATTTTACACAAATTTGCTCACCGAAAAACAAATACACAACAAAGTGTAACACATAACCCCTTCGGAATTAATAAAATGAAAAAAGTATTTTTTTATTTTGCGACATCTCTTTTAGCTGTCTCCGCTTTTATGTTTTCTTGTCAAAAGGAGAGTTCAACGGATATCACGGCAAAAACAGAACAAAGTTTATTAAAGGAAAACTTAGCAATATTAGACCTAAGGGTTCGTACTCTTGATAAAGATATGTATGTTAAGGAAGTAGTTTTACAGAACTTTTCTTCTGAACCTTTTAAGAAAGATTTTCTAACCATAAAAGGAAAAAACTACTCGGATGACGGGACAAGTAACGACCTTATTGCGGGAGATGGTATTTTTACTTCATCAGAGCAATATAGTTTTGATAATATAGTAAAATTTGATAAAAACCAAACAATTCGTTCGTTGAGTGGTCGCCCAATTGTAGACCCTGAATTTAAGAACATCCCTGAATTAAGAAAAATAATTGAATCCTATTCATATTACGACCAAACAAACAATGTAAATGGAAGAAAACCTGCTCTTTTAGAAGTAACTTGTCCAATAACCTTTGGAACAACAGGATGTCCTGCTGAGAGAGCGGGTTGGTGTAAAAGTTGTTGTTTTTTTATTGATTTTAGCAAATGTTCTGTAACATTTGGCTTTTAAATAACCTTAGAAATGCCTAAAATAGAAGTATTTTAGGCATTTCTAACAAATAAAATGAAATCATGTTTATAAAAATCATTCAAAAAAAACCAATATTGTTTTCTGTACTATTTTTTGTCTTTATTTTTCTATTACATAAAATACCATTATCTAATTTTTTCCAAAAAACATTTAGTTATAGCATAGTGTTATCCACTATGGTAAGTAAATTAATATTCAATACGATAATAATAGCTATAGCTTATTTGCTTTGTTATA
>CAMAQF010000108.1 GCA_945860265.1 Emticicia agri
AAAATCATCAAAAACAAAGGTGAGGTTAACATCTTTCAAAATGGTACACTTTCAGTAAAATACAAATCAGAAGGTCCAGAATGGGATTCAATGGTAGCTAAAAGTAAGTTTAAAGGTTGGGAAGGTTTTGGAAAATATAGCAAAGGTAAAATTGGCTTACAAGATCACGGCAATGCTGTTTCATTCAAAAATATTCGTATCAAAGAATTGTAATTGGTTACTGATTCTCAGTAAATTATTAATAGTAATTCTCAATACACACAAAAAATGCGAGTCGAAATCGACTCGCATTTTTTGTGTGTAGCATTCCCCAAAATTAATATCCTGGATTTTGCACTAAAGATTTATTAGTGTCGATTTCACGTTGTGGAATCGGAATAACCAATTTGTTATCACTAAATGCTAATGCACCAACACTTCTTTTCAAACGTTTGGCATCATGTACTTGTTGGCCTTCAAAAGCCAATTCTAATTTACGTTCGACTAAAATTGCATTTAAATCTACAGTTGTCAAAGCCTTTGCACCCGCTCTTTCTCTAATACGATTAATGTCTGCCAACGGTGTTGCCCCAATAACAGTATTTAATCTTTGATTAGCCTCTGCACGAATCAAATGCATTTCGGCTAAACGAGCCACTGGCACATCGCCATACTGATCAAGGAATTTGGCACTAAAATTATTGTTTGATGCTCTAACAAAGAATGTACCACGACTATCACCAGCAGCATAAAGTGCTAGGTGTTTTGCTTGAACACGAATATCGCCACGTCCTTGGTAGGTCGACGGTGCATAAAATGTATTCAGGTCATTCGCTCCGTCTTGGTCAGTTACGATTATTTTAAAAATCAATTCGCTACCGTTTGACGCATCTTCAAATGCCTCAGCAAATGTTGGTGATAGGGCAAACTGATTGCTTGTGATTACTTTATTGGCAGCATCACGAGCGGCAGCATAATTGCCTTGTTGTAAGTAAACTCTAGCCAAAATAGCTTGAGCCGAGCTTTTTGAAGCAAAACCAGCATTAGTAATATTACCCAACAAGGTTTCAGCTTTTGTCAAATCTTCTAAAACTTGCGTATAAACGGCTGCAACTGTTGCTCTTGGGCGACTATCAGATTCACTAACTGTTCTTGTAGGAGTTGTTACTAGTGGCACGCCTAAGTTAGTAGCGTTATCTCCATCACCCCAAGCTTTTGCCCACAATCTCGCTAAATCAAAATACACTAAACCGCGGATAAAACGAGCTTCACCTTCAACTTTAGCCTTTTTGTCAGTCTCTACTTTATCGAGAGATGCCAATACATTATTTGCACGGTTGATAGTATTATAAGCCTGTAACCACGTCAATTGTGTTTGTCCATTTGTTGTGGTCATGGTTTTACGCCACAATTCATCTAATGTAGAGAATGTACCTGCGAAACGAACTTCGGCATCATCACCCAATAATTCGCCTGAATACTGCACAGCTCCACCAAAAAGGTTATTGCTTGCTAGTCCGTCATAGGCACCAATTAGCGTTACTTCTACAGCTTGCGAAGTAGCAAGAGCCGTTGATTCTTCAATTGATTGTGTTGGTTTTACATCTAAGCGGCTATCACACGCTGTTATTAATACAGCAGTTGCACCAACAAATAGCCAATTTTTAATATTTTTATTCATTTTATCTAATTTCTTTAAGTAAATCAATAAAGCGTTGAGCTATTAGAAACTAATGTTTAATCCACCCATGAAAGTTTTTGCTTGAGGCGAAGTGTAGAAGTCATATCCTAAAGCGATATTTGTAACAACGTCGTCGGCATTAACTTCTGGATCCCAACCAGAATACTTAGTGAATGTCAATAAGTTTTGACCTGTCACATACAATCTAACGTTGCTTAATTTTATTTTGCTAATCAATGATTTAGGCAAATTATAAGCAAATGTTACGTTACGTAAACGCACATAAGAGCCATCTTCTATGAAACGGCTTGATGCTTGAGCTCCATTATTGAAAAACAAACGTGCTTGCGGAACGATTGTATTAGTATTTTTTGGTGTCCACGCAGCCAATTGATTTACAGTTTGATTATCTTCAAAACGACCATTAGCAGAAGAGAAACGGCCTACGCCATAAAAATTAAGTTTATTTCCGAATACACCATTGAAGAACACGCTTAACTCAAAACCTTTATAGCTAAAAGTATTAGTTACGCCCGCAACCCACTTCGGAAGTGGACTACCAATAACTGTACGCTGTGCTTGGCTATAAATATTGGTTGTTGAACGGTCGATAGAACCATCGGCATTCTTTGTGTTTTTGTAGAAAAGAGCATCACCATTTTTAGGGTCAACACCAGCATATTCTACCGTAAAGAAAGTACCGAGTGGTTGTCCTTCCACTGCACGGCTCATGTTTGCCAAACCACCTTCGATTACTTGGCCTTGAAGGTCAGTAATTTTATTGTTATTCGTAGAAGCGTTTAAGCTTGTTTTCCATTTGAATTGACCAACCAAGTTATCAGTATTTAGTACAAACTCAAAACCTTTGTTGGTTAGTGAACCGACGTTTTTAGTTTGTGTAGCGAAACCTGTTGTCCCCGGAACGTTAACATTCAACAATAATCCTGTCGTATTTTTTTCGTAGTAATCAATTTCTCCATTGATACGGTTTTTCAAGATACCAAAATCGAGACCAATATCAATTTGTTGAGTAGATTCCCAACCTAAATTTGGATTAGATAATTGAACCGGACGCTGTCCTGGCAAAGTACCATAACCAGCATCACCCGTAAACAGACCTAATTGTGGAAAGTTACCAATTTCGGCATTACCTGTTTTACCCCAGCTTGCACGTAATTTCAAGAAACTTATTAACTCGATATTTTTCAAGAAATTTTCTTCTGAAAGTATCCAACCAGCCGAAACCGCAGGGAAGAAACCATAACGATTATCAGCACCAAAACGAGATGAACCATCAATTCTGGCACTTAATCCTAATAAGTACTTATCGTTGAATTTATAATTTAAACGAGTAAAATATGATGCAAAGCGATAATCTGATTGTGTTGAGCTTGCATCTGTTTTTCGAGCAGCACTGGCAATCATACGGTAAGCATCCGATGGAAAATCTTTACCTTCAGCCGAACTTGTTTTAGTTTGTGAATTTTGGTAAGATAAACCTGCCGTTGCATTTACACTGTGTTTACCAAGTACATTATCGTAAACAAAATAGTTGTTAGTATTATAATTCTCAACTCTTACGAAACGATTGAAACCATACCCAAGTGGGGCACCGAAGTTACGTTGAGTTTTGCTATTATAATATTGTTCTTCTTGTTGATTCAACAAATCAAGAGCAAATTCTGTACGGAAACGAAGACCTTTCAATAATGCGTATTCGCCATAAACGCTGCTTATATTACGGTGTACGGTAGTATTATAATAAGCATTTCCTAAATTAATTATACCATTATAATACACTGGTATCGAAATGTCGCCGGGAGGTGAACCTACTGGAAGACCAGTTGTAGGGTCATTTTGGGGAGTCATCGGTGGTAAGGCTACCAATTGTAATGGGTTATCAAACTGACGATCGCCCGAAACACGCTCATTCAACGAGCGAGCAACGCTCATATTCATACCTACATTTAAACGCTCAGATACTTTATGATTGAGGTTCATGCGGCCAGTATAACGATTAAAAGCATTTCCCAATAATATACCTGTTTGGTCAAGTAATTGTCCAGAAATAAAGAATGTTGTTTTTTCCGAGCCACCACTTAAATTTAAGTCATATTGCTTAGAAGGAGCATTTTGAAATGCTAAACTACCCCAATCAGTATCGGCTTGATTGGCTTCTCCGAGTGTTCCAAGGCTTTGCGTATCAAAGAAACTTTCCATATAAGCTGTGTAAGAATCTGGGTCTTTTGCATCAATACCATCAATGGCATCAGAGTTAGCAGCAGCCGTGCGATAAAAATCGATGTATTGTTGAGTGTTCAAGAATTGTAAAACCTTTGTAGCTTTACTTTTGCCGTATTGCATACCAAAAGTAATTTTTGTAGCACCTGATTTACCTCTTTTAGTAGTAATCAAGACTACACCATTGGCAGCACGAGCACCATAGATAGCACCAGCTGAAGCATCTTTCAAGATTTCGATTGATTCAATATCTTGTGGGTTAATATCAACTAATGGGTTAGTCTCACCGCCATTGTTACTCAAATCGCCTTGCGTTAATGGAATACCATCTAATACATACAAAGGCTCATTTGATGCAGAAACTGACGATTGACCACGCACACGTACCTGAATACCTTGTGCTAATTTACCAGATCCTTGATTAATCTGCACACCCGCAGCTTTACCTTGAATACTTTGCTCGAAAGTAGTCACAGGCATATCCTGAATTTCAGAAGATTTAATCTTAACGATATTTCCTGTTAGGTCACGTTTGATTTGTGAGCCATAACCAGTTACGACTACTTCATTCAATGATTTTACATCAGAATTAAGTATGAAGTCAACAACACTGCGATTACCCACAACTTGATCGGCATCAGTAAAGCCAATAAAACTTGCTTGAAGTGTTGAGTTTGCAGGTACAGATAATTTAAACGTACCTTTATCATCTGTACTGGTTCCTTTTGTTGTACCCTTAATTGTGATTGATACTCCAGGAAGCGGACTACCACCCTCGTTCGATGTAACTTTTCCCGTTACAACCGTTTGTGCATTTCCCCAAAAAGAAACAAAGAGAAAAAAACACGCTAACGAAACTCTTTGAAGTTTGTTCATTCGTAAGTTTTAGTTTGTGATAAATTAAAAATTAAAGCGTTATAAAATTAATCAATACTTAATAGAAAAGACTTGATTTTTAAACATTTTAAACAGCAACAGATGTTATTTTATAAATTTAATAAATATAATACAAATAATTATATACAAAATTAAAAATTAGCCACAACCACTTAAGAATTTTTCACCGATAAGGTTACGTTACCTGAACTTTATGTAACCAGTTAACTATCAATTCTTGCAAATATTGTTAATTTAATTGACATGAATCTAAATCTATTTTTTAAAATTATCCGTTTTAAAGTATATAAATGAACAACATTATTTTCAGATTTGTTCCTTCCAATAAATTTTTAATATCTTGACATGAATGATTTTTTGCAATTAGTTATGAATAGTATTTTTATATGTAAGTAATTCGCCATTCTTAATCGATAAATGGAAATGATGCAACTTGTTGATTTTGGCATTTTCTAGCTGAGGCGATCTGTCTATTGTCTCGAATCGCGGTGGCGAATCGTCTCATGTCTTTTGTCTTATGTACTCAACATTGTTCAGAATCTTAAATATCAAAAAGCTTCAAAGTCTATAATCCTTTGAAGCTTTTTGATTACCTCCTGAATTGAGATAAAACGCTCATTTTATCTAGAAAAATACATTATTCGACATAAGGTTTTGGTAGAACTGCAAAACAGGTAAGGCGTCTATTTGAAACTCTTTACAAAGTGCTTGGATATCATCGGCATTGATACGTATGATTTGCACTTTATCAGCCATATATTTTAAAATTTCTTCTAAATATGGCTTCATTATTTTCAAGGAGCACAACCAATCGGTATAGAAATTCTCAAAAATCAATATGGCAGACGCCAAAAGTGTATCAAATTGTTTACGACTCAAGCCTGATGTTTTATTGCAAGCATTTGAAGTTGAATCGGGAAGATTATCTCCTATCCTTTTGTAATTCCATCTTACAATTAAAAAAAAATTCTTTAAAACCAGCTTCTCGTACCGCATTTGTTGCCGAGGAACTTTGCCCTCCACTCAGACAATAGACAAACACAGGTTTTTTATTTATCCAAAGATTCGGTTTGTTTCCCAAATTTTTTTTACTACAGTCGACATTTTGATTGTTTCTAAATGATCTTTTGAAAATTCATTGGGCCTAGGTAAATCAATCAAGGTACTCGTGGTTTTTACTTTTAACTTTTCTGAAAACCTGGTTGGAGCAAAAATCGTTTGGATATTTGGTGATTGCCCGCACAAACAACTATTTAAAATAAGATTAAAAGATGGCAGCGTAACAATGATATATTATTTCATTCAATTTAGACATTGACTATTAGGTATCATCGTAACTTTCGATTTTATTGAGTTTGAAATCAAACAAGCAGCTTCTGATTTTTGAAGAATTCGCTCAGCACGGACTTTATCGACTTCTTTTGTGATAACGAGCGTTGGCTCAAGAATTACTTCCATCATCAAGTATTTACCTTCGACTTGCTCTAATTTCCCTTTGGCTTTACAATCGGAAAGCTCAAATTCGAGTTTTGAGTTTTCGGCTACAGCTAAAAATGTAGTCATAAAACAGCTATTCACAGCAGCCGTAAACAAATGCTCAGGCGACCAAATTCGGTCAATTCCTTTCGGAAATGGTGGCGGAGTGGCTACTTCAATTACATCTTCTAATTCGGGTGAAGACAATTCTCCTTTTCTGTCTGAAATCCAACTCAGATTTACATTAAAATAGTGTGGTTCCATTTTTTAAAATGTTAGGTGTTAAATTAAGACAAGGATCGACTGCTTTGGACTATGTGTAATCGACCATAAACTAGGTTGCTTTATTTTACCTCTTCAAAATTAATTTCCTTTGTTTTGGTCATACTCTTTTTTGAAATTGGGATAGCACATCCGACCGCACCACAACAACCCGTATTTGTAATCGATTGAAATAAAAACAAGGTAGCTATCAAACCCGAAAATGGGTCATGAAGCTGCAAAGCCACAAAAGCAGCATAAAGCCCCATGCCCAGTCTCAACCAACGCATAAAATGCCAATTTGTGAGTAATGTTTCTTTGTTCATCATAATTTGAATTGTAGGCTGCCCCAACTTCCACCATTATAAACTTGAGTATAGCCATTTGATTTAAGAATATTTTTTGCTGAAGCACTACGCATGCCCGATGCACAGCATGTAATTATCGGCTTATTTTTCTCTTTTAGTTTGCTTAAATTTCGTCCCAAAGAATCGACTGAAATATTAATAGCTCCTTTGATATGTCCGCCCGAAAACTCGCCCGCACTTCTAACATCCAAAATGATTGCTCCTTGTTTTACGAGTTCAGCGTAATCGACTTTTGGGCCGAAACCGAATAGATTTTTAATTGTATCTAACATTTTATGCACTTGCTAAAGATTGATAATAATTTACATTAAGCCACGAGCCGCCGTTGTAGCACTCAAGGCCGTGTTGTTGTAAGAAACGGTATGCTTGTTCGCTTCGGTTGCCCGATGCACAGCACAAAACTACTGGTTTTGTCAAAGCTTTTAAGTCTTCAACACGGTGTAGCACTTCGTTTAATGGAATATTTACAGCTCCTGCCACGTGTCCGCCAAGAAATTCTTCGGGAGTTCGTACATCTACGATTGTCCCTCGTTTTTCTTGAATTATTTCTTCGATGTTCATTTTTATATAATTTAGAGATTATTGATTCGACCTACCATGCAGCTTCAATAGCTTTTAATTTGTAATAACAAACCGTTTTTTTCGGTAGCTTCTGGATACCCCAACGAATGGAGTTTATTGATAATGCTTTCTCTGCCGATAGTATCATAAGTTACAATTACGGCGTCTCGCTCAACATCGACTGTTACTTCTTTTACGCCAGTTAGCGTTGATAATTCTTTTTTGATTGTAGTGGCACAGCCATTACATTTCGAGTTGGCGATGATTATTTCTTCGGTTTTCATGCTTCTTTCTTAAAAATATTAAAAAACAAACTACCTATCACCGCACCGTATAGTGTGCTATTGACTGGCTTTGAGGTTATCGGACAAGTGCCACTTGCACAACCTACATAATGATAGTATAGATATCCACCGATTGCTCCGATTAAGACTCCGATAACGGTTAGTTTATTGTTATTGATGAAATTCATGATGTTTATTTATTTTCTTTTTTTCGGGTAGAAATACCAAGCGGTAAATATAATGGGCAAAAACTCATGAAGCTGGTCAGGATAAATACTACCGCAACTACCAATAAAATAATGGCAGCCGTTCCAGTGATTTGATTTGCAAAATATAAACCGATAATTATAATTGCGATAAGGATTCTGATTACTTTATCAACGGTTCCCATGTTTGCTTTCATTTTGCTGTTGTTTTAAATTTTAGAAGTACAATTATTTTAACAACACAAATATCAAACAAGAAAAATTGGCGTTCAGCAACATTTGTTACATAAGCGAAATTTTATTTCGGCCGAGTTTCAAAAGTCCTTTATCTTCCATTTGTTTCAAGAGGCGAGAAACAACCACCCTGGCGGTTCCGAGTTCGTTGGCGAGGTGTTCGTGGGTAATATGAAGCGTGTTTGTTTTGCCCAATTCACATCTTCTCTTTATAAAATTAAACAATCTTTCGTCCATTTTCTTGAATGCAACGTCGTTAACCACTTCGAGTAATTCTTCAAAACGCTTGTGGTAAAGACGAAAAATATAATCAAGCCATTCGGGATTTTCTTTTATCAGCAAGTTTACTTTATCAATCGGAACGAAAAGAATTTCACTTTCTTCTTCAGCAATGGCTTTTACTTTACTGGTATCGTTATGAAGTCCACCCAAAAACGACATAATGCAACTTTCGCCAACATTTATATAATAGAGTAGAATTTCTCGCCCTTCGTCGTCGGTACGCATAACGCCAATACAGCCTTTCAGCACAATCGGAATGGCTCGAATATAGGCGTTTTCGTTGAGAATAACCGAACCTTCTTCGAACTTCTTAACTATTCCGTATGCAGAAAGCTTTTACTTTACTTCGTGCGATGAATTGAATTCTACTAAATTATCAAGTTCCATGTGTTTTGAGAGGATAATGTACAAAGATAGAAAATCAAATACTATTTATGAATATTGATTTCAGAGCCTTTCCCCAACCAAAGTAAAGCATTGATAATCAATTGATTTTGAGTTTAGTTGACAACCTGAAACGATAGTTCCTTATTTTTTTATTTTCGTAGTTGATTTCGTTATGAACCATATTTACGTAAAGCATTCGGTAGTTTTTTATTTGTTCAAACAACGGGATTATCGTCGCTATGCCAAATTTCGTGAGCTTTTGTGCCAGTTCCGAGTGGAAAACTCGTTGGGTCAATAGATAGGAGTACTTTTATGTCTTTATTTTGACGTAATTTTTTTTCCCATCTGTAACATTTGTTATGCGAATATTTGAAACCTATAAACCAATTATTTGCTTCTTCCGCAAAACCTACAATAGCTTTCCAGATCTTGAAAATTGGACATAAAAAAGGCAATTACATTAAATTGATATTTTTTTTGGAAAAAATCAATTAAAATAGATAATAAAAATGAATTTGACTTTCCTTAGAATTATCATACTTTGAAGTTATCACTCCAAAATAGACCTAAAAAGCTTTTCCAAATGATTGTTTTTATTATTATCTTTGAGTCAAAAGTGTGATTTATGCCAGTAATCTTAGAAAAAAAATACGAGAATAATATCTCCTTGGCAGTTTGGAAAATCACCGAATCGCACGACGAATTACAAGCAATGCTACCGTCAGAAATACTGACCGATGCAGAATTGGCATCTATTAGTCATCCACAAAAACAAATTGAATTCTTTTGTAGTAGGCTCGTAATCAAACACTTAGCCAATTCGCTTGATGTAAAATATGTAGGAATCAAGAAAGACGAACATGGAAAGCCCTATTTAGCAGGAAGCAAATGGCAAATGTCGATAACGCATACCTCGAAATACGTGGCTGCCGTCATGCATCCAAGCGAAGCACTTGGTGTGGATATGGAGAAGCCTTCAGCAAAACTTAAAAGAATTGCTCACAAATTTTTATCCGAAACCGAAAGAACCGAAGCTGAAAGTGACGTTGAAAAACTTTGTGTTTATTGGTCTGCTAAAGAAGCTCTTTGCAAACTCTACGGTAAACGAAAGGTAATTTTCAATGAAAACTTATACGTTTTTCCATTTTTAAAACAGCAAGTGCAAATTTCAGCCAGGCTAAAAATCAATAATATAGATGAAGAATACAGCATTTACATCGAGAAAATAGATGGCTATATTTTGGTTGTGGCTGGAAAATAATGTTGGGCGTTTACAATATGCCCTTACGCAATCGATTTCAAAATACGTTCAACTTCTTTGGCATGCTCGAGATCAGCAATTTTTTCAAACGATACAATCAGATTTCGTAAAACCCTCGACACAATATCCAAATTTGTGCAAGGCTGGAAAAATGAATCTTGTGGTTTTAGCTGCATTTGTTTGATATAATTGCTAATATCAACTTTCGAAAATATTAGTCCTCGATTAAAGATATTGATATAAAACTGTATTTGAGGTGTTTTGTAGGTAAGTATAAACAAACTCGGCAGATTTACTCCACTTATAGGGAGCCCCAAACGTTTGGCTAAAAGCATATAAATCACGCACAAGGAAATCGGATTTCCTTTTTTCAAATCAAAAACTTGATTGAGCATCGAATTTGCCACCGAATGAAAATTCTTTGTATTAGGCAAATATTTGTATTTATCAAAGAAAACCTGATTCAGCACTCTTATTTGGTCGTGTGGGTGCATATCTTCTCTCATTTCGAGCCAAGCTTCAAAATACATATCATTGATATATTGACGTAGTTTGTCGATATCCAAATCTGGGTACTGATAAGTTGCCACAATCCACATGCCTTCAAGAAGGTCTTCGTGGCCATTTTTTTTCCATTCATTCAACCTCTCGATTACAGTATTGTACTGTAAATCATGTATCAAATCATCAATTTTTTTCTGTAAAATAGGATTTGGCCCATTCCCTTGCCAATGGTCTTCTAAAAAAGGAATTACAGATCCACCCAAAGTCCGTAAACGACTCTCAACGAGATTTGCTACTTCTCTATCTTCATCATCGAGTAAAGTAACTAAGGCTTTTATTTCTGATTCGTTCATTTTATTTTCTGACGACATTTTAGGTTTTCTATTTTCACTGACTTCAAATACATAACAACGATTTGTCTCTAAAAGTGTTCAAACACTTATATAATGCCATAAACAACTGACTTATAGTACTTTAAAACTATATCTTTAGATCTAGAATACATATTTCTTCTAAGCATTTCCAATTCAAGTGCTAAATTCATACTTTTGTAAAAAAACAAACACTTTTTTATGAAAATTTTAGTTACTGGCGGTGCAGGTTTTATTGGTTCACACACAGTTGTTGAATTAATTAATGCTGGACACGAACCAATTATTATCGACAACTTCAATAATTCAGACAAATCTGCACTAAAAGGTATCAAGAAAATTATCAAAAAATCGGTCGATTGGTACGAAAAAGACTGTAATGACAGTAAGGTTTTAGAACAGATTTGTATAAAAGAAAAAATCGAAGGAATTATCCATTTTGCTGCCTATAAAGCCGTTGGAGAGTCTGTCGAAAACCCAATCAAATATTACGAAAATAACCTTTGCTCAACGCTCAATGTTTTAAAAGTAATGATAAAATTGGACATTAAAAATTTGGTTTTTTCATCTTCATGTACGGTTTATGGTCAACCAGAACAAATTCCTGTTACCGAAGAAACTCCTCGCCAACCTGCTACTTCACCTTATGGAAATACAAAAACAATGTGTGAAGACATCCTGCGTGACACAATCACAGCAGGAAATAATCTTAAAATTATTGCACTTCGCTATTTCAATCCAATCGGAGCTCATCCATCAGCACATATTGGCGAGCTCCCCAATGGCGTACCGAGCAATTTAGTGCCGTTTATCACACAAACCGCCGCAGGAATCAGAAAAAAACTAACGGTTTTTGGTAGCGATTATAATACTTCTGATGGTACAAACGTAAGAGATTTTATTCATGTTGTAGATTTGGCCAAAGCCCACGTTTCGGCATTCGAACTACTTGACAAACAGGCAGATAACTACTACGATATATTTAATGTCGGTACAGGAATAGGTAATACTGTTCTTGAAATAATAAAAACTTTTGAGAAAGTAAACAAACTTAAACTCAACTACGAAATCGGACCACGCCGTGCAGGTGACGTAGAGAAAATCTACGGAAGCGTAGAAAAAGCTGAAAGAATAATGGGCTGGAAAGTAGAAAAAACACTTGCCGATAGCCTAGAAGATGCGTGGCGTTGGGAAAAGAAACTGATGAAGAAGTAAATATAATTTATCATGAATACTACTAAAATACTCTTTGAAATAGACAAACTTCCACGCCAAACCAAGATGTTTGTTGTGGAAAAAGTGTTACATTCAATACGCCAACAAGAGCAAAAAGAAACAATGAAAAAAGCAGCCGAGATTCTTTATGAAGATTATTTCACAGATAAAGATTTGACCGCATTTACAAATCTTGATGGAGAAAGCTTTTATGAATCAAAATGAGATTTGGCAAGTAAACCTTGACCCCACAATTGGAGCAGAAATTAAAAAAACTCGACCGGTAATCATTGTAAATGATGATGCATTGGGCAAATTACCCTTAAAAGTTTTTGTTCCAATCACTGACTGGAAAGAAAATTATACATTTGCTCCTTGGATGATAAAACTGACTCCAAATAAAACAAATGGTCTTGCAAAAGACTCATCGGCTGATTGCTTTCAAGTTCGCTCTATTTCAAAAGATAGATTTATTAAGAAATTAGGCACTTTGAATGAATTTGAAATGGATGAAATCAGACTAGGATTATCAAAAATACTTTCAATTAATATATAAAAATGCAAACAATACTTAT
>CAMAQF010000109.1 GCA_945860265.1 Emticicia agri
GCATTACAAATGGAGTATTAAGTTTGGCACCAGCCGATGCAACTAATCCAGGAATTGTAAGCACAACAGCCCAAACAATAGCTGGTGCTAAAACATTTTCATCAGATATAATTGTAAATGGCATTACAGTTGGTAAGGGAGCAGGAGGCCAGGTGACTAATACAGCTACTGGATATCAAGCCCTTAACTCAAATATATCAGGAAACGATAATACAGCTCACGGCTATCAAGCTCTTTATTATACAACTGGAAACAAAAATACAGCTGACGGATATAAAGCTCTTGTAAATAACCAAACTGGACAAGACAATACAGCTAACGGCCATTATGCTCTTTTTTCAAACTGGGCAGGATCAAGTAATACAGCTACCGGCCGAGATGCTCTTTTTTTAAACAGTACTGGAGAATATAATACAGCTATCGGCCTAGGAGCTCTTTATTCAAACACAATAGGAACCTATAATACAGCCATTGGATATAGGGCAGATGTTGCTTCTGATAATTTAACAAACGCCACTGCAATTGGAAATGGTGCAGTTGTGAATGCTAGTAATAAAATCCAATTAGGAAATGGAAGTGTTACTGCTGTTCAGTTAGGCACAGGTACCAACGTAACATTAGAAACTGGTTTGGTAAAGATAACAGGTGGAACACCGGGTGAAGGTAAGGTGCTAACCTCTGATGCTGCAGGTTTGGCAAGTTGGACAACCCCAAGTTCAATTGGTGTTGATTTAACAACTGCCCAAACCATAGCTGGTGCTAAAACATTTTCATCAGATATAAATGTGAATGGTATTACAGTTGGTATAGGGGCAGCAGGGATAGGCAGCAATACAGCTACCGGCTATAAAGCTCTTTATTCAAATATAACTGGAAGCGGAAATACAGTTACCGGCCAAAAAGCTCTTTATTCAGGCACAACTGCAAGCTTCAATACAGTTAACGGCTGGGAAGCTCTTTATTCAGGCACAACTGTAGGCTTCAATACAGTTAACGGCTATCAAGCTCTTTATTCAGGCACACTTGCAGGCTTCAATACAGTTAACGGCTATCAAGCTCTTTATTCAAGTTCATCTGGAAGCTTTAATACAGCTAACGGTTTTAAAGCTCTTTATTCAAATACATCTGGACAGTTTAATACAGCTACCGGATTAGAAGCTCTTTATTCAAATACAACTGGATACCAAAATACAGCTAACGGTCATAAAGCTCTTTATTATAATACATCTGGATTCAATAATACAGCCATTGGCTTTGGTGCCGATGTTTCTTCTGGTAATTTAGAAAACGCTACAGCAATAGGTGCAGGTGCAATTGTAAATGCTAGTAACAAAGTAAGAATAGGAAATGCATCAGTAACAGTTATAGAAGGTCAGGTAGCATGGAGTAATCCATCAGATAGAAGGCTTAAAGAAAACATTCAAGTCAATAATTATTTAGGCTTAAACTTTATAAATAAACTACAACCTGTAACGTATAAGTATATTTCAGATAACACCAAAGTTAGGCATGATGGCTTTATCGCACAAGATATTGAGCAAATTATGAAAGATTTAAATCTGCCATTTAGTGGCTTAAAAAAATCAAGTGATGGTATGTATTCTCTAGCTTATTCAGATTTTGTGATGCCTTTAGTTAATGCAGTAAAGGAGCAACAGAGCATAATTACAGAATTAGTTAAAAAGAATGATAGCTATGAGAGCCAAATTCTAAAACTATCAAGTAAGCTAGAAGAAATAGAAAAAAGGTTTTCTGATAGAAAGTAGTATTTAGCATTTAAATTTCCTCAGAGTCCCGCAAAAAACGAAAACTTTGAGGGAACTAAAATCTGTTCTTTTTTAGTAAAATATATATGCTTTTAAAATAAAAAAAGATACCGCAACTATACAAATATAAATTAATGAATCGATATCATCTGTCGAAGTAATTTGACTTTTGCCGAAAACCTTCTTAGCAGTACCCATTGTACCCAAAATGCTTTTGAGGCTGTAACTAAAAAGATAGTAGGTTGATATTCTTAACTATTATAAAAATTTCAAAACCGCTCTGAGAGCGGTTTTGAATAGGTAGAGATTATAATTAATACTTTTGGAAGCATATATCATTCTAATACAATTATACTCGGCCTCTATAAAACCCAGTTCTCTTATGCCATTGCAACAACGGCTTACATTTTAATAAATAGCACAACAAAGTGTTTAAAATCAGCCGAACGTTAACTATCATTGGCCAAAAGAACGGAGGGCTTAAAGATTATTAATTAACCATAAGGGGCAATAAAAGAATAATTGTTGTTCCTTTGCCAATAACACTTTCAATTTCAATATTTCCGCCATTTTTTTCAATTAATTCTTTACATAAAAATAAACCAAAACCAGTGCCTTTTTCCCCAGCCGTACCGCTTTTTATGGTTGGATTATTGAAAATTTGCATTAAAGCCTCTTTATCAATTCCTATCCCTGAATCCATGATTTTTAGTGTGATAAATTGACCTTCGATACTACTATCTATCACTATTTTTCCATGTTGGGGCGTGAATTTAAGGGCATTATTTACTAAATTTATTAAGACGGTTCTGATTTGATATTCATCCCCATAAGCTTGCAAGTTTTTCGCTGAATGCTTAGTTAAATATATTTGTTTTTGGATTGCATTATCTTTAAATATGGATAATGTTTCATCAATAACAAAATCTAAATCAAAGGGGCGAAGATTTGGTCTTATTTCTTCCAGCTGAGAAAGAGACCAAAACAATAAATTTTCCAACATTCCACTCAAATTATTCACATTCTGTTTGATATGAATGGATAATTCTTTGAATTCTTGCATACTTATTTGTTCTTTTTCAACTAATTGCATAACATTTTTCAGCGATGCTAGTGGACTACGGAGGTCATGGGAAGAAATGATACTAAAAAGCCGATTTTTGGTGGAATTTACAATTTTCAGTTCCTCTGCTTGTGATTCAATGATTTGTTTCCGTAAGTTTAGCTCTTTAATGTTTTCTCTCAATACTCTATAATCTATTTCAAAAAAATAAGCAGATAAAAATATGGCCACATATATGCAGCTCACCATTAATATCTCGTTTAAAAATTCATTAAGCGTTAATGAATGAAGAGGATATTTTGCAATTTTAATAAAAACGAAAAGTAAGTAATTTATTAAAATACCAATAATATTGAAGGGTAATTTATAGCAGACAACAGGAATTGTAGCATAAGCTATCAAAGCAAGTTCACCATTTAGGTTTGTGTTTGCTACTTGATAAGTTCCAAATGTTTGGAAAATAATTGCTGGATAATAAGCAAAAAAAAAGGCATATTCCAGTTTGCCCTTTTTTAGAAAATAATATGAAGGTAGGAAACCAAATAGTATGGTAAAAATACCATAGGGCATTCTAGGAGTGTCAGCCAAAAGATGTTTAAAGACATAAAATAATTGTGTACTTCCTCCTATCCAAATTCCAGCTTTTACCGTCCATATTTGACGGGCAACAATTAAACCTTTGTACTCGGGTTGATCAATATTTAAATAATTTAGATAATTTTTATTCAAAAAATTAATCATACGGTTTGTTTTGTCTTAAATACTCTTTATTTGCTACGACCTATCTAAATTAGATAAATTTTTGCTATTCTCAACTTTTTGGTGGCCCAAATCGTTAAATTATTTTTTTTCATTGGTTATTTCAGAAGCAATATGCTTTGTTTTTTTGTTCAAGAATACGCTTGTTAAATCCAACTTTGCTTGCATTGAATCTTTCATAAATTGCATTTCTCCTCAAATTAAGATAAATTCGAGGATTATATTCATCTTCATTCTTTACCCATGAAAAAAATATTATTTGTCTTTATCATTTTATTATCAAGTATTTTTTCGAGCATAGCCCAAACCATTACTTCGGCCGAAATTGATGCCTTGGTTGAGCGAACATTGAAAACCTTTGATGTACCAGGAATTGCTGTAGCAGTTATCAAAGACAATAAAGTAATTCATGCTAAAGGTTATGGCGTTCGTTCGCTAAAAACCCAACAAAAAGTTGATGAAAACACGCTTTTTGGCGTAGCTTCAAACAGCAAAGCCTATACCGCCGCTGCTTTGGGAATGTTGATTGATGAAAAGAAAATTGCGTGGGATACCAAGGTAACTGATATTATTCCTGAGTTTAAATTATACAATCCTTACGTAACCGAAGAGTTTACTATCAGAGATTTGCTTTCTCACCGTAGCGGAATGGGCTTGGGTGCAGGTGATTTAATGATGTGGCCCGATTCGAGCGATTTTACTAAAACCGACATTATTCATAATCTTCGTTTTCTAAAACCTGTTTCGAGTTTTCGTTCAAAATATGATTATGACAATAATCTTTACATTGTAGCGGGCGAAGTCGTGGCTCGGGTATCGGGAACTTCATGGGAGGATTTTGTTGAAAAACGCATCATGCAACCGCTCGGCATGACAAAAACTGCGGCTTCATTGAGCCGATTGAAAGATAAATCGAATGTGATAGACCCGCATGCACCCGTCAACGGAAAAGTACAAGCCATTGGTATTGATTGGAGCGAAACTGCCAATGCCGCAGGTGGAATTTACAGCAGTGTTTCGGACATGAGTAAATGGGTAATCGCCCAAATAAATGGCGGAAAATACGGTGATGGCTCAAAAAGACTTTTCAGTCAAGAAGTTCATGAAGAAATGTGGACACCTCAAACGATTATTCCTGTTCGTGGCACAACGGCCTATAATACGCATTTTTCGGCTTATGGTTTAGGTTGGTTTTTGAGCGATGTGAAAGGTTATAAACAAGCTACCCACACGGGCGGTTTGGCAGGAATCGTAACCCAAGTGACAATTTTGCCCGAAATAAAACTAGGTATCATAGTTTTCACAAACCAACAAGTCGGTGCGGCTTTTACGGCTGTCACGAATACAATTAAAGATAGCTATTTAGGAATGCCTAAAGTTGACCGTGTAGCAGAATATCACGCTCGTATTGTGGCAGGCAATGAAAATGCTGCAAAAATTACTAGCGAAATATGGAAAGCCATTGATACTCAACAAAAGAATAATGCAAAAATCGACCTTAATCTATTTTCTGGTACTTTCCGTGATGCGTGGTTTGGCGATGTGACGATTTCATTTAAAAATGGCAAATTGATGTTTGCGTCAAAACGTTCGCCGAGACTTTATGGAGAAATGCTTTATTATAAAGGAAATACATTTGTAGCAAAATGGAACGATAGAAGCCTCGACGCAGATGCTTTTGTAAAATTCAACTTAGATACCGAAGGTAAAGCAGCGGGCATGACGATGGAAGCGATTTCTCCATTGACCGATTTTAGCTTCGATTTTCAAGATTTAGAATTTCATGCTGTGAAATAATTTTCAAAGAAAATATAAAATATTCAACCTCAAAAAATCCTTTTTAAAACAAATGAATCTTAATTTAAGTAATAAAGTTATTATCGTAACTGGCGGAGCAAAAGGCATTGGAGAAGGCATCGTGAGAGTGTTGGCAAATGAAGGAGCGATTCCTGTAATCGTTGGCCGTAATGAAGTCGATAACATAAAATTAGTCAACGAAATAATTGATTTAGGTCAAAAATGCGAGCAAGTTGTGGCCGAACTTTCGCTGCCCATTGACTGTAAAAAAGCCATTGAAGAAATCAATCAAAAATTTGGCAGAATTGATGGCGTGGTAAATAATGCAGGTGTAAACGATAGCGTTGGACTCGAAAACGGTAATTATGAACGATTTATGGAGTCTTTGCACAAAAACTTAGTGCATTATTATCTGATTATTCAGCATGCTTTACCTGCCTTGAAAGCATCAAAAGGTTCGATTGTAAATATTGGTTCAAAAACTGCCGAAACTGGACAAGGCGGCACATCGGCCTACGCAGCCGCCAATGGTGGTAGAAATGCCCTTACGCGTGAATGGGCCGTTGAATTATTGAAATATGGCATAAGAGTAAATTCTTTGATTGTTGCCGAATGTTATACACCTCTCTACGAAAAGTGGGTACAAACATTACCAAATCCATCAGAAACTTTGGAAAAAATTAATTCAAAAATCCCGTTGGGAAACCGAATGACAACCGCCGAAGAAATAGCAAATATGGTAGTTTTCTTACTTTCTGATAAATCAAGCCACACAACCGGCCAGTTGATTCACGTTGATGGCGGTTATGTGCATTTGGATAGAGCTTTGTTATAAATCCATAAAAAACCTCATATGTTTTGAACGGTAAGACTGTTCGAAACCTATGAGGTTTAATCTAAAAAAAATCAGTCTTTTTTGTCATAAAATGAGTCGTACTTCAAGCCGTATTTGTCCAATACTTCTTGCGGAACACCATCCCATTGATTTGGGCGATTTCCTACATAACCTAAAGCATCAAAACCCATTTGAGTGGTGAAGAACCCAGCAACAGTCAGATTTCTCATTTGCGTAAAAAAAGATGCACCTTGCGTATATTCTGGTATAACATCGTTTGGATAGGCAATTTCATCAACTATTTCGATTCTTTCCTTTGCTGAACACAAAGAAAATGCTTTTCCGAAGCGTTTTACGCACACAATGTCTAACCATTTCAAACCGCCACGAAGCGGAGTTTGATACAAAGGTTGGTCTTTTGCCATAAACTCGATGTAGGCTGGAACACCCGCTTGCGTTGCACTTCCAGATTTGCCATCGGCAGGCATAATAATATCGCACAAAATACCAATTGTTGTCAATTCGGCAGCCGTGAAAAACTTCTCGGACATCAATTTTTTATCACGCTCAATCTCTTCGGGAATACGTGCTGGCGTGGTCTTAAACGGCTTAGGTTCTGGAGCTGCCGCTACCAAATCGGTAGTTGGTAAAGCAGCCATTCCGAAAGTACCCAAAGATATTGCTCTTAATGAATCTCTACGTTTCATGTTTTTTCTTTATTTGGATGCGAAATATAAGATTTGAGATACGAGATATGAGATAAAAGAGTTTTTCAAAATATTTATAATCTAATGATTTCCTCCAAAATCTTGTGTCTCATATCTCGAATCTATAATCTCCTGTCTAAATTATAAATTCTTAGCTTTTACTTGGTCGATGATAAAATCTGACGTACGCCATGAACTCGCCAAGATTGTCCAAGTTACGTTTTTATCACCTTGCGAAACAAATGGAGCTGCATCAACCACAAATAAGTTTTTCACATCATGTGCTTGTTGCCAGCCATTTAGAGCCGATTTTTTAGGGTCATTTCCCATACGAACAGTTCCTACTTCGTGGATAATTTCTCCAGGTTGTGCCAAGCCATAATTTGTACTTGCATCTGGTTTTTTACCCATAGCTATACCGCCCATTTCGTGAATAATCTGCTCGAAGGTATCCTGCATGTGTTTTGCTTGCTTGATTTCGTTTTCGCTCCATTTATAGTTGTAGCGAAGTGTCGGAATACCATATTTATCAACATTATTTGGGTCGATTTCACAATAGTTCGACTCCAATGGAATAGGTTCTCCGCGTCCAGCCATGCCAACATACGCTCCGTAAGTACGAATCACGTCTTCTTTCAAAGCCGAACCGTAGCCCCCAGCACGTTTTTTGCCACCATTTTTATCGGTATAAAGTCCGTTTACACGCTCAATTCCACCACCAAATCCACCGCCTGGCATTCCCATACCACCGCCATATTCGATATGATAACCACGAGGAAAATCAAGTTTTTTGTTATCTAACCACCACGGCGTAAACACGTGCATACCGCCAACACCATCTTCATTATAGCGTTTTCTGTCCATCAAAGAAGGAATAAATGCTTGACGACTCGCACCTGTTGAGTCATTGAGGTATTTGCCCACAACACCGCTATCGTTGGCGAGTCCCTTTTGGAATCTTGAAGATTTTGAGTTTAAAAGAATACGAGCAGTTTCGCAAGTACTTGCGGCCAAAACCACAATTTTACCCTTGATTGTATATTCTTTCAAATCCATTTTGTTGACATACGAAACTCCCGTTGTGAGTCCAGTATTTGAATCTGTCAAAACTTCACGCACCATTGCGTTATTTATCAAAGTCAAATTACCAGTTTTAGCCGCAGGAATACAAAGCACCGAAGATGCCGAGAAGTCAGCGTAGGCAGAACAAGCACGACCGCATTGGCCGCAATAGTAACACGCACCACGAGAATCGTTGATTGGCTTAGTAAGCATGGCCATACGAGAAGGAATTACAGGAATTCCGATACCTGTGGCAGCTTTTTTAAGCATTAGTTCGTGCAAACGCGGTTTTGGAGGGGGCAAGAAATGACCATCCGGCTCATTTCGAATACCTTCTTTTGTACCAAAAAGTCCAATAAATTTATCAACTTTATCATAATATGGAGCGAGGTCCTCGTAGTCGATTGGCCAGTCGTCGCCTATGCCAGTCATTGAGCCTCTTTTAAAATCATCTGGGCCAAAACGCATCGAAATACGCCCCCAATGATTTGTTCGTCCACCCAACATTCTTGAGCGAAACCAACGAAATTGCGTACCCTGAGCAGCCGTATATGGCTCACCCTCAATGTCCCAGCCACCCCAAGCAGCGTCAAAATCGCCGAACGGACGAAGACGAGTGCTTGCTCCACGACGTGGCGACTCCCAAGGGTTTTTCATTTGGGTAATGTACTTTGGGTCTGCCGGGTCGAAGTAGCCACCAGCTTCCAACAAACAAACTTTAGCACCAGCCTTTGCCAATTGATAAGCCGCCATACCACCTCCAGCTCCTGAACCAACAATGACAACATCATAGACTTTTGCTTGCTCTTTAATCTCGAATAAGTTCATTTTTTATTAGGGGTGAAATAGAAATTAATTGCTTTTATAATCAAAGTTCTAAAATAGAAACTTTTATTTTTATTTCGATACGAAGCAAGGATATTATTTTTAAAAAAATTAATATTGAAAAAAATAGATAATAAAAAAAGGCTCAAATTGAGCCTTTTTTGAAGAGTAATTTTCTAACTTGCCATCAATACAATTTGAAAAATTATGCTACTCTATAATCATCAAATTAGCTTCGTTTTCAACTTTTATTTGTGGCTTTTCTTTATAAATACTTATAATTCCTTTTACTTTTATTGATTTTCCTTGTAAAGCTGTTTCCGAAAACTTTCCTTTTGAAATTACTACGCCTTCGATAACCACAGTAATATCATTACTTGGGTGAGGTTTATCAATGTTTAATAAAAGCATATCTCCATTTGGTCTTTGAAAAAGTCTTGATCCAGCAACTTTACCCATCAAGAAAACTTCTTTACCCACAAAATCTTTGGCCTGAGAAGCCGTTATGGATTCTTGCGAAAAAGCTGAAAAACCAATACAAACGAATACTACAAGAAATAGATTTTTCATATTAATTTTTTAAAAATGGCTTAAATGCTAATTTTAGATAAAGTTATCATTTCAAAATCTCTCGTGCAATTACAAGTTTTTGAATTTCAGAAGTACCTTCATAAATCTGAGTGATTTTCGCATCACGCATGAGGCGTTCTACATGAAATTCTTTCACATAACCGTATCCTCCGTGAATCTGTACGGCTTCGGTGGTTGCCCACATCGCTACATCGGATGCAAAAAGTTTGGCCATTGCTGCCGATTCTACATAATCTTTGCCTTCGTCTTTTTGACGAGCGGCTTTATAAACCAACAGACGAGCGGCTTCGATTTTGGTTGCCATTTCGGCTAATTTGAATTGAATCGCTTGGTGTTCACTAATAGCTTTACCGAATGATTTACGCTCTTTTGAATATTTTACAGCCAATTCATAAGCACCTGCAGCAATTCCGAGAGCTTGGGCAGCAATGCCGATTCGACCACCATTTAGCGTTGTCATGGCAAATTTGAATCCAAAACCATCGGCTCCGACTCGGTTTTCTTTTGGCACTTTCACGTCAGAAAACATCAAAGAGTGTGTATCTGATGAACGTATACCCATTTTATCTTCTTTTTTCCCAACTACAAAGCCTTCAGTACCTTTCTCAATAATCAAGGCGTTTATTCCTTTATGTTTGAGTTCGGGGTGGGTTTGAGCAATAACTATGCAAACCGATGAAGTACCGCCATTGGTAATCCAGTTTTTTGTGCCGTTTACTAAATAATAATCGCCTTTATCCTCAGCTGTTGTTTTCTGAGAAGTTGCATCTGAGCCAGCTTCTGGTTCGGATAAGCAAAATGCTCCTATTATTTCACCCGATGCAAGTGGCTTTAAATATTTTTGCTTTTGTTCTTCAGTTCCATACGCTTCTAAACCCCAGCAAACCAACGAGTTATTGACCGACATCGCCACCGATGCCGAAGCATCAACTTTTGAAATTTCTTCCATTGCCAGCACATACGAAATTGTATCCATTCCTCCGCCACCATATTCGGGCGAAACCATCATTCCCATAAAACCCAAATCGCCCATTTTTTTGATTTGCTCATACGGAAACACCGAATGAGTATCTCGCTCAATGGCGGTTGGTAAAAGTTCGGTTTGAGCAAAATCTCGAGCTGCGGCTTGCACCGCAAAATGTTCTTCAGTTAAATTAAAATTAATACCTTCTATTGTAGTTGCTGCCATAGGATTACTTGATTTTGTATTGAATGATGTTGATGCAGACAAAGTTATATAAAAAATATTAGTATGCAAGCATACTAATATTTTAAAGGCTTATAGGAATCCATGGCTTCGGCAGTCCAATTTGCTCAGCCACCGGCATTTAAAGTTTCGACAGGTGAGTAACTCCTTCCAATAATCTATCTAAATCTCGGAGTGAAGTATAAACGTGCGGTGTTACTCTTACGCCATCCAATCTTTCCCATTTTGTTGGCGAAGTATGGATTTTGAATTTGGCAAACAATTCGCCTTCCATTTTTCCTGCTTCTAAGCCTTCAACGCTAAAGTGAGCCAATGCTCCCGAAAATTCGGGTTTTAGCGATGTATTCATTTTTATTTTTGGCATTTTGTTGGCCTCTTTTGCCCAATAATCTTTTAAGAAACGTAAACGGGCTTCTTTTCTTGCATTACCTATGGCGAGTTGAAAATTTAAAGCTTGCCCGATGGCTTGCTCAATCATAAATGGACGAGTGCCGAGGTTTTCAAATTTTCTGATATTATCAGAATTTGGTTTATCGTTTGGAATAAGTGGAAAAATCTTGCTAATTTTTTCTTTTTTCATCCAAAGCATACCCGAACCAATTGGAGCAGAAAGCCATTTATGCAAACTTGTTCCGAAATAATCACCACCTAAATCAGGAATTTTGTATTCGAGATGGGCAAACGAATGAGCTCCATCAATCAAAACTTCGATACCTCGTTTGTGGGCTTCGTCAGCAATGCGTTTGGCTGGAATAACTTGCCCATTCCAGTTCATAATGTGCGTAATATGTACAATTTTTGTGCGAGGAGTCATTTGCTCGAGATATTTCTTGACGATTAGGTCGGTATCTTCGGCAGGCAAATCAAGCTCTACATAATTGATTTTTATGCCGTCACGTAATTCTCTCTGCCGCCATGCGTGCAACATATTTGGGTAGTCGTAGCGAGTCATAACTATTTCGTCACCACGTTGTAAAGGCAGCCCCATAATAACGGTGTCGATTGCTTCGGTGGCATTTCGATTGATGGCTATTTCTTCGGCCGAAACGCCAGCATATTTTGCCAAGTTTTCCCGCAATGGCTCACGGCCTTGATCCATGATTCGCCACATATAATAACTGGGTGCTTCGTTGGCGAGTTTGTTGTATCGGTCAACAGCATTTTGCACAACCATCGGCGATGGACTTACGCCTCCATTGTTTAAATTAATGATTTGTGGCGAAACGGTATAGGCTTGCTGAATTTGCCACCAATAATCTTCGTCGCTTGCCAGTTCGAGTGCTGATTTTTCGGGTTTGTAAACAGCAAATGTCAACAATTCTTCTTTTGAAAAAGCCTTTAAGGATGGAACAAGAGAAGTGCTTGCAAGCATGGCAGCCTTGCTTAAAAAACTACGGCGTGAGGGCATGGTTTAGGGAGGTTTTAGTTTGGACGATTTTAGGAGGTGAATTTATTTAAATATGCTGATAAACAAAATGAGTTGTAATCAATTTTTTGCTTTCGAATGCAAAAATTGAGTTACAACTCATTTTTTTACAGCGAACCTAAGGTTCGCTCCACAACTTTTACAAAAGTTTCTTTTTCAAATATTCGATAGCCATTCCGTAGGCTTCCTTGGCTTTTGCTTCATCATATTTTGGATTACTTGGATTAGCAAATGCGTGTTCGGCATCAAATATTTTGTAGTTGAGCAATTTCCCAGCAGTTTTCATGTTTGCTGCAAATTCTTCGATTACTGATTTTGAAATCCATTTTTCAGTTGCGAAAAGACCAAGTACATCGGTATTCAATGTTTTTAGTTTTTCAACATCTTTTACTGGCATTCCGTAGTACATTACTGAGCCAACAGTTTGTTTTCCACCAATGATGGCCGATTTCAATGACCAGCTACCACCAAAGCACCATCCTACGTTAGCAACTTTAGCTTTTTTGCCTGCAAACTGTAAACCACCTTGTACGATGTTTTCGAGACGAGCTTCTACAACACCTTG
>CAMAQF010000110.1 GCA_945860265.1 Emticicia agri
AAATCAAAATACCATGAATATGATTAGGCATTACCACAAATTCACCCAATTCTACAAATGGAAAGTGTTTTGGAATTTCGTGCCAAAAACCTTGTGTAATTGCCCCTAAAGTCGATAATTTCATGTTGCCCTTTTCACATTCTCCAAAAAATATTATCGATTTTTCGTACAAATCGTAATAAAATACGCACCATTTGTGCCATAATCCCAGTTGGGGTGTCTTGCCGAAGGAATGCGATATTTATTTTGAAATTTGTCCGCCATTGGAGTTTTTGGGATAGGCAATACAAAATTGAGCTAAAATACTCAATCTTGCATAACGCCAAACGCC
The DNA here is from genome assembly GCA_945860265.1 of Emticicia agri. Lineage (GTDB taxonomy): Bacteria > Bacteroidota > Bacteroidia > Cytophagales > Spirosomataceae > Emticicia > Emticicia agri_A. Next base: position 332 of record CAMAQF010000110.1, read on the forward strand.
CAAAAAATAGCGTTTTTGGTTTAATTAATTTTTTTGGGCGTAAAACCGTATTTTTCTTTAAAGGCTTTGATGAAGTGAGAAACGCTTTCGTAGCCAATTTCAAGGCTTATTTCGGAAACGTTTTTTTGAGAATTTTGTAGAAGAAAAAAGGCATATTCGAGGCGTTTATTTTTTATCCAAACGGCAGGCGAAGTATTAAATTGTAATTCAAAATCACGTTTAAAAGCCGAAAGGCTTCGACCAGAAATTCGTGCTAATTCATTGATAGACAATGGTTTGAGATAATAATTTTCAAGAAAAAATGATAAGTCAACCTTTTGCCCTTGATAAATATTAAAAAGCGTGATCCGAAATTGATTGCTCCTGTCGAGGTCAAGCAAGTGCAACATCAATTCATCAAATTTAAGTTTCAGAAATTGATTCAAAAGATTGGTTCTTGTACTAAAAAATGGAATAAGCGAATCAACGAAAATATCAAAACCACTATTACTTTCCAAACTCAATATCTGCTCAAACGAACTATGGGTATAATCTTCAAAGAGTGATAGATTTTGAGACACAAACTCTTTCAATAATTTTTCAGGAAAGAAAAAAACAAGACTACGATAATTGACATCAATCGACTCATTCATGAAATAGCAACCACGCTGAAAAAACAAAATTTGTCCTTTTTTTACATGAACATCCTGCATAGGAGAAACGAATCTTTTTTCTCCTTCAAGGACGTAAATAATAGCGTGTTCCTCAAAAAAAATCTCATTTCTTGATGGATAAATATTATTCCGATAAGCAACAAAAGTCATGTTTTGAATCTTCAGAGACTCAAATTCATTGGAATTTATCGAAGAAGGAACTCGAAGCATGAATTTGACTTTTAAAAGGTTTATCTATAAAACTGACTTTTAATGGCCATAGATTTAATATTCTAAAATCAATGTTTCAGCAGGAATATTTAACTTTTTATGTAACGCACGAATCATCGAAAGGCTCAATTTTCTATGCCCATTCATTATATCATACTTACGACTACGATTTCCAAGTATTTTACTGAGTTCGCTTTCTTTTAGACCCATTTGTTCTAAACGAAACTTAATAGCCTCTAATGGATGTGGTGGTGCAATCGGATAATGTGTTTTTTCGTACTCTTTTACTAATAATGAGCTTATTTCAAGCTCTGCTTCTTCCTCAGAATTAGGTTGTATATCTAATTGCATCAATTCGTATATACGTTCCAATCCAGCTTCATACTCGGCTTCTGTTTTAATTATTTTTTGCATAGCTAATCTTTTTTGCGTCAATCTTATCATATTCAGCATGTGTACCAACCCAAACAACAAAAAGTATTTGTAGGCGATACTCAATATCTACAATTAGTCGATATTTATTGCCATGAATGTTAAAAACAACCCTTTTTTCGCTTAAAATAGAAGCATTTATATATTGTTGCTTCAATTCTTGGGGTGTTTTCCAAGTAGCCTTTTCCGCTTCATCATACCAGCTACGTAAAGCTTGTTCGGCTTGATGCTCTTTATCCCAAAATACCTTTAATGTTTTTACAGAAATAATTCTCACTATACAAATATATTAAAATGTATCCAAAATGGTTACTAGTTTGTCAAATTAATTTCTTGGCATAGCTTTAAACTATGCCAAGAATATAAATCTATCAATAAACCTTCTCATAATACTCAGCCGCCATACGGTCAGAGTCGAAGAACGCATTTACATCATTCATGCTCTGTAAAACCATTTTTTGCCATTCTCCGGGGTGGTCATAATAGGTTGGTAAGATTTTATTTTCGAGCATTTCAAGCATATTATGAATATCAACTCTGTCTCGTTCCCAATCGGGAGATTGTGGGGCAACAGGCACAACGAATGAGTTTTGCTCAGTTGCAAATTCACAAACCCAACCATCAAAAGTCGAAAAGTTGAGGGAAGCATTCATAGCTGCTGTCATTCCGCTTGTCCCCGAAGCCTCACGAGTCACGATTGGCGTATTGAGCCACACATCCGAGCCATCTTTTATGAGCTTCGATAAGTTCAATTCATGCCCAGTCAGCACCGCCATATTTGGGTAAAGGTGGCCTAAATAATACAACTGATTGAAATTATTGATTGCTCCACCATCAAACGGGTAGGGTTTTCCTGCCCAAATAAATTGAATCGGATATTTGGTATTTTTCATCAATTTATCAAAGCGTTCACGGTCACGAGTGAGCAAATCGGGGCGTTTGTAAGCTGCAAATCTTCTTGCCCAAATAATCGTCAAGACATCGGGTTTAAAGAGTTTTCCTGCTTGGTCGGCAACGGTTCTGAAAAGCACTTCTTTCAGTTCCTTTTTGCGAGAAGAGATGATTTCTAAATCGCCTTTTTTACGGGCTTTTTCCAAAATATCATCAGCCCAATAAAGATTATTTTGAGCGTTGGTGACGTGCGTAATTTCACAAATTCCTTTATAATCGCCCCACATTTTACGAGAAACATCGCCATGTAGTTTTGATACAGCATTGGCTTTTCGGCTCAAACGCAAAGCAACCAACGAGTGATTGAACACATTGTCTGTAATTCCAGTCGGCGGCATTCCACAAATTTTACGAACTTCATTTATTGGCACGCCATCAAAGAAATTCATGTTTTCGAGCATATTGATGTCGTGTTTTTCGTTGCCAGCCTCTTCGGGAGTATGAGTCGTGAAAACCAAACGTTTTTTCAAATCAGCAACTTTTCCAAACTTTTTATATAGATGAAAAGCTCCCGAAAGTGCATGTGCTTCATTGAAATGATATACTTCAGGTTCGTAATTGATTTTATCCAGAAAAGTAGTTCCACCAATACCCAAAACCATACATTGGGCTACTTTTATTGAAGCATCGGCATCGTACAGATGATATGAAATCGACCTTGCCCAATTATCATTTCCATCGGTGTCGGTGGTCAAAAAAAACATCGGAACAGTGCCAAAAGTTGTCGGAGGCAAGAAATAAGCAGCTACCCAAACTGCTCGGTTTTGGATATTCATTTGGAAACGAACGCCAGTATCTATTAAAAAACTATACATTTTCTCACGAAACTGTACTGCCATGCTATTATCAGTATTTCTAACTTGGTCATAATAACCAAATTTCCAAAGCATACCGATTCCGACAAGGTTTTGTTTGGTTTGATAGGCACTTCGCATATGCGAGCCAGCCAAAAATCCAAGTCCACCCGAATAGGTTTTCAGAGCTTGGTCGATGGCAAATTCCATCGAAAAATAAACGGCTGATTTCTTAAAATTTGGGGCAAAAGAATACGGATGAGCAAATTGCTCAGGAAGATTTTTCATTTTTATCATAGGTTATTTTCTATGACAAATGTAGAGATTTTTATTTACGAATGAAAAATTGAGAATTAGGAATGAAAAATAGAATGCTGAAATTTTGTTTGTTTCCAAATTAGTGTAAATTTGTTTAGATTTTATGTTCATAATACTATGAAATATCCACTTATTGTTTCAGATATAGCTATTTTGGCAGGAAAACCTTGTATAAAAGGAACCAGAATAAGCGTGCAACTAATCTTGGAATGGATTGCTACGGGGGCTTCTATTCAAGATATTCTTATAAAGCATCCCCACATTTCAATTGAGGCAATAAAACAATCCATTTTGTATGCTTCTGATGCGATGAAAAACGAAATCGTCATTGAGGTTCTACATTAAAATGCTGCTTAATGAATCTTTCTGATTTTTCTTTATTTACTGATGAAAATATAGACCCATTCTTAGTGGTTTTTCTTCGAGAAATAGGTTTTGATGTTTTCGATGTCAAAGAAAGCAATCTAAATGGCTCTTCGGATGCTTTTTTATTAGAATTAGCCACCAAAAAGAATCGAATCTTTATCACACTTGATAGCGATTTCGGCACGTTGGTACACAAAGACAAATCAAGTTTCTTGGGAGTAGTTTTCCTAAAATCTGGGCATTTTGATTCAAAGATTCATATCCAAACATTTCAAGCGATTATAGATGCCAACCCTCACTTAGAAACTCCTTTCATGATTATCGCTGAATGGACCAATACTGCAATTAAGATTAGAATTAAAAATGCATTAGAATACTAATTTGTTGTAGCCAAGCATTAGAAAATACAATCGTATTTTTTGAAGCTACCATCTCACCTGCCCATCGCCCAACACAATCCATTTTTCGGTGACTAGTTTTTCGAGAGCAAAAGGCCCACGAGCATGGAGTTTTTGTGTAGAAATGCCAATTTCAGCACCTAAACCAAACTGTCCACCATCGGTAAAGCGAGTGGAGGCATTATGATAAACGGCTGCCGCATCTACTTCTGCCAAAAATCTATAAGCAAAAGCTTGATTTTGGGTCAAAATAGCTTCTGAATGTCGGGAAGAAAATGCTTGAATGTGCGAAAGGGCTTCGTCAAGATTGGCAACGGTTTTGATAGAAATTTTATAGTCTAGCCATTCCTTTCCAAAGTCTTCTTCTTGGGCTTTTTGTAGCTTTTCATAGCCAATTTTCTCAAAAATAGCGAAAGAAGCTTCATCGGCATAAACTTCAACATTCCATTTCTTGAAATCCTCTACCAACATTGGCAAAAATTCATTAATTATAGTTTCATCAATAATAGCACAGTCGAGCGAATTACAAACCGACGGACGAGAAACTCTTGCATTAACAATTATTTCTTTAGCTTTATCTAAATCGGCACTTGTTTCAACGTAAGTATGCACCACACCCGCACCAGTTTCGATGGTTGGAATCAGTGAATTTTGACGCACATATTGAATAAGCGAATCAGAACCACGAGGAATTATAATATCCACATAGCGAGTGGCTTTAAGTAATTCTTCAGTAAATTTTCGGTCGCTTGGTAAAAGCAAAACTGCTTCATCCGCAACGCCATATTTTGCTAAAATTTCATGAATCAAGTCAATTAAACAAGTATTCGAAAAAACAGCTTCTTTTCCACCTTTCAGTACGCAGGCATTCCCCGAGCGTAAGCACAACGAAGCCACATCAATCGTTACGTTGGGGCGAGATTCGTAAATGACGCCGACAACTCCCATCGGAACGGCTATTTTCTTAATATTTAATCCATTTTCAAGATTTCTTTCAATCAATACTTCTCCTGTTGGATCGGGTAAAAGTGCAACTTCTCTCAACGAATCTGCCAAACCTTGAATACGGCTTTCGTTTAATAACAATCGGTCGTATTTAGGGTCAACCTTGTCCATCAAGTCTAAATCTTTCTGATTTTCAGACATTATCAATACCTTCGATTGCTCAACGATTGCGGCTAAATCATTTAATAAATCGCTACGATGGGCATCGGACAAACGACGAACAGCCGCCGAAGCTTGCTGGGTTTTCTGTAAAAGTGGGAGTATTGAATTCATGATTTTTGAGTGTTCCACAGCCCACGGACAACAGTCCACAAAATAATATCGACTGCCTTCTATTGACCGTTGACTTGAATAACTTTAATTATTCCCTAGCAAAAACATTGCCTTGATTCTATTTTTTCGTAAAATTACATTTTTAACAGCCACTATCACAAAAATAAAGTGGCGGAAATATAAAAAAACACAACATGTATTCTGTTAACGTTCTATTTATCAGCACTTTATATATCCTCAATTGACCGTTGACAAATTTTAACTCAACCTTATTAATATGTTTAGCGAAAAAGACCTTAACCTAATCGAAGCCCGTGGGGCAAAAATAGAAACGATTCTTGAGCAAATTGAGAATTTTAAAGTGGAATTTCCATACTTGAATGTCGTTAGAGCGGCAACCATCGACGATGGAATGATTCAGCTTGGTGACGAAAAAGCCAAAGAGCTATCAAAGGATTTCGACGAACAAATTTTTGGCAAAAAACTGCTAAAGTTTGTGCCTGCTTCGGGTGCGGCTTCACGTATGTTTAAATCGCTTTTTGCGGCTTTGGAAGAAAATAAATTCGACAAATCGGTTAATGAGGTTTTAGAACACCTACAAGATTTTGCCTTCTATAAAAGTTTGATAAAATCAGTTGGTAGCGAGTCGGCCGACCACAAAACTATACTCAAACATCTCCTCACTGCCGAAGGCCTTGATTATGGTGCTTTACCTAAAGGTTTGTTGGAGTTCCATAAATACGGCGATTTAACTCGCACACCAGCCGAAGAACATCTGGTTGAAGGTGCAAAATATGCCAGTTCAGGCGGAAAAGTGAACCTTCATTTTACGGTTTCGCCTGAGCATAGAAGCAAGTTTACGTCCTTGATTGATGCAGTTTTGGCTGATTACGAAGTAAAATATGGCGTAAAATATAACATCAGCTTCTCAGAGCAAAAGCCTTCAACAGATACGATTGCTGTAAATCTTGATGATACGCCTTTCCGAACGGCGGGTGGAGATTTACTTTTCCGCCCAGCAGGACACGGTGCTTTGCTTGAAAACCTCAACGACCAAGATGCTGATGTAGTATTTATCAAAAATATCGATAACGTTGTACCAGATAGCTTAAAAGAGCAAACAATCATCTACAAAAAAGCTTTGGCGAGTTTGGTTTTAAGCTACCAACAAGCGGTTTTTGCTTATCTGAAAATGATGGATGGTGCAGACTTGAAAGAAGAGGACGTAGAAGAAATTGAAGACTTTATTGAGTTTGACCTCTGTGTAGAATTTCCCGAAAGTTATGATAATTTGTCTTTAGAAGAACGCAAAACTTATTGCCGCACGAAACTCAATCGTCCATTGCGTATTTGTGGAATGGTAAAAAACGTTGGCGAACCAGGTGGTGGGCCATTCTGGGCAGAAAATGCTGATGGCTCGATTTCACTTCAAGTAGTAGAATCGGCTCAAATTGATTTGAAAGACCCCGAACAAAAAGAGATTTTTAATGAAGCAACGCACTTCAACCCTGTTGATTTGATTTGTACTTTGAAAGACTATCAAGGAAACAAATTTAATCTTTTGGAGTTCCGTGAACCTAAAACTGGCTTCAATACTCAAAAATCACAAAGTGGTCGTGACCTAAAAGCCCAAGAATTACCCGGTTTATGGAATGGTGCAATGGCCGACTGGAATACGTTGTTCGTAGAAGTTCCGTTGATTACTTTCAACCCCGTAAAAACGGTGAATGATTTGTTAAGACCAGAACACCAGTAATAATTGAGAATGTAGAATTAAGAATTGAGAATGAGATTCAACAACAAAATTCTACCAACCATGGAGCGGAACGCCGCCCGCATTTGCTAAAAAATGACATCATTAAAAATAGATACTCCTACGGCAGTTAGGCAGGGAGAAGAATTAGATTTGATAAAGTTGAATTACTGCATCAAATCTCAATTGCCTGATTTTGAAGAAATTACCAAAGTTTTGCAGTTTCCCGGGGGATACTCCAATCTAACGTATTTCTTAAAAACGGCTAACCGTGAATATGTTTTACGTCGCCCGCCTGTGGGAGCGAAAGACATCAAAGGTGGGCATGATATGGCTCGTGAATTCAAGATTCTGACGGCCATCAAGTCGACTGGGTATGAAAAAATACCAAATCCGATTATTTTTACAGATGATGAGACAGTTATTGGTTGTCCGTTTTATATCATGGAGCGAGTGCAAGGCATTATTTTACGAGCAAAAGATGCACCTAAACTCATGCAAACTGTTGCTCCTGCTGAAATGCGAAAACTCTCAGAAGCATTGTGTGATAATCTGGCAGCTTTACACGCTATTGATATTGAAAGCACTGGTTTAGTGAATATTGGGAAACCCGAAGGATATATACAGCGACAAGTCGAAGGCTGGCATAAACGCTATTTAGCCTCAAAAACTGATGAAATTGCAGCAATGGATACTCTGGCAGCCTGGCTCAAAGACAATCTTCCCAACGAAGCAAAACCAACGCTCATACATAACGATTATAAGTATGATAATGTGGTGCTAAACGCCAATAATTTATCAGAAATCATTGCGGTTTTAGACTGGGAAATGACCACCGTTGGCGACCCACTCATGGATTTAGGGACAAGCCTATCGTATTGGGCAGAAGCGAATGATGGAGCTTTTGAAAAAACATTTAATCTTTCGTGGGTGGAAGGAAACTTAACTCGCCAAGAGTTTGCCGAGCGTTACGCCGAAAAGAGCGGCCGAGATGTATCAAATATTCTGTATTTCTATGTTTTTGGTTTATTCAAAAACTCAGTAGTTATTCAACAGATTTATAGCCGATACAAAAAAGGACTAACCTCTGACCCACGTTTTGCGGATTTGATTTTTGGAGTGAAAGCCCTTTCTAAGAAAGGTATAAAATCAATTGAGAGTGGGAAGATGATATGATACGCAAAGCAAAGTCATCGGATGATGATTAAACACTCGTGCGAAGTCAAAGACATTACAATGCGAGCAATAACAAAAAAGGCTTGAAAATAATTTCAAGCCTTTTTTGTTCACCTACTTATACTGCTCAATAATTCGATGAAGAGCTTTTTGCGTATCAAGATTCGGGAAGAAATCATAGATTTGGGCGTGGGCATCATAGTCTAAAATCAAGCCTGTTTCGAGGTATTTGTAGGCTTCATTGTAGCTTCCATCAAAAATCAAATAAGCGGCGGCACGATAGAACAAATCTGAATCGTCAGGCATTTCGCTGATCCCGTCATACACGATTTCGAAGGCTTTACTGTATTGGCTTTGCTCAAAGAAAAGTAACGACCAATTTAACCAAATATCTGGGTTATTCGAGTCAAGTGCAACGGCTTGCGTATATGCCTCATTACTCGACAAAAAATTCCCTAATTTAGATTCGGTATCTCCCAAAAGCAACCAATAATCAGCGTTTTCTTCGTTGAGTTTGATAGCCTTTTGCGTAAAATGAACACTCTCAAACCAGCGTTCTTGCTCATACAAAGCTGAACCCATTCCAAACCAGGCATCGTCCCAATTTTCGTCCAAAACGGTGGCTTCTCGGTAATGTTTGTAGGCTTCGTCGTATTTTTCCAATTTCTCGCAAGCAGCACCCAAATGTGTATAAACCTCGGCCGTTGGGGCTTCGTGTTTTAGTACATTGGCATAGCATTCTTTTGCATCAATAAAATTATTGATGTTCATGTAAGCATGAGCCAAATTGAACCAACCTGAAGCAAAATCTTCTTTGACCGTAACTGCATAATCATACGCAAAGGCAGCATCTTTATGCTTGCCGAGGCGGCTATAAGTCATTCCCAAGGCGAACCACGCAAATTGCGAGTAGGGATCATCATCAACTAATTCTTGAAAATAGCTGAGATTTTCTTCTAATTTATCGGCTTGTTCTAAGCAAAATACTAATTCATAAAAAGCAATTTCCTCTTGAAATTTATTACGAATAGCTTTTTTAAAGAAATGAGCGGCTTCTTCAAACTTCTGCCAGTTTTGGTAGGTTTGAGCAAGCTGAAAATATACTGTTTCTTTTTCGTCTGATAGTAATAATGACTCACGTAGATATTCAATGGCTTCTTCGTAATTGCCCATGAGATTGCAAATTACGCCTCTCATGTAAGTGATTTCGTTATCGGCTGGATTATACGTGGAAGCGGTATCCAAAACCTCCATTGCTTCGTCGAATTGCTCATAATTGGCGTGTAGCTGCACTTTGTCGAGTAATAATTCGATCGAATAAGGGTACTGTTGAAGACCAATTCGGCAGGCTTTCATTGCCATATCCCACTTGCTTTTGAGCAAATAGTATTCGGATAATTGTTCGAATGTTTCTTCGTCGAAGAAAATCGTTTCTTTACTTTTGAGCATTTCCTCAAAGCGTTCGGCCGATGCTTTCACATCAGCGTCATCGAAACCATCGAATCTGTCACTAAATTCGTGTTGCATGTAGAATTTCACTCAAAGGTTAAACAGCCCAACCATAGGGCTGCACATTGTGCTAAAAATTGATTTTTTGGATATAAAAACGCACTTGTATTTTATTTGTATTGTAAGTATTAACTATTGATAATCAATGAAATGACATACAAGATTATTTGCACCGTTAAAACGATTAATAAATGTAAAAATTATTTATTATATGTCAATAGTTTTCCAGAAATAAAAGTTCTTACGATGGTGGTTTGTTAGTAGTATTTTAGAGAATTATTATTAGAAAATGAACTAGTAACCAGTCCTAAAATAATAAATCTACCATTAAGCAATTTACTTTTTCAAAAGAAAATTTACAACTCGGCTAATCGTTTCGTCTAAGTCAGTAAATTGAAGATTAATTGCCTTTTGAATCTTTTGGTTTTTATAAGCAAATTTTGTGCTAGAATTATGGGCAGTTTCTTTTGTAATTAATGGAGCTTTTTTTGTGAAGAAAGCTTTCAAAGCTTCGAGTCGCCACAGGATTTCGATGCCGGAAGGTGATAAGGTCTTAAAAGGGGCTTTTTTGCCAAAAACTGCCGCTATTTTCTCGAAAAATGCTTTGTATGTCGTAGTGCCACCATTCAAAATGAAGCGTTCACCTTTGACTTCGGAGGTAGTAAGTTTGAAAATTGCCGTTACGAGGTCATTTACATCAACATAATTGAAATTGCCCTTGGTATAATATTTGTGATTGTCATAAACGTACTTAAAGAGTTGCGTACTACTTTTGTGCCAATTTCCTTCACCCAAAATAATTGATGGATTTAAGACCACCACATTCAGCCCTTCTGCTTCGCCACGCCATACTTCAAGCTCGCCTTCGTACTTCGATTTTGCGTAATTTGAGTTGAGCGGAGAATCTTCCCATTTTTGATTTTCGTCAATGATTCCACCATGCACATTTTCTGAGGCCGACGTTGGGCGACCCAATGCCGCAATCGAACTTACGTGACAGAGTTTTTTGATGTTTTTTTTTAAACAAATATTTACCAAGTTGGCCGTCCCTTCTACGTTTACCTTAAACATTTGGTTGCGGTCTTTGGGTTCGAAAGACACCAAAGCGGCTGTATGAACTACAAAATCTTGATTTTCGAGTGAATTTTCAAGTGAATGTATATCCAAAATATCACCTTCGATGATTTTGATTTTATGTATAATATCTTTCAATAAAGACAAATCGCTGCCAACACGGCATAATGCCGTAACTTCATAACCCGCTTCTGTAAACCTACAGGCGGCGGCACTGCCAACCAAGCCATTTGCACCTGTAATTAGTACTCGATTCATAATTTTTAATGAGCGAATGATTGAATGAGCGAATGTGTGAATATATAAAAAATTGCAATATTTACTGCAAAATAAAACGAATAAGTATTGCCGAAGTGTGGGTATTCAAGGCTCGTCTGCACGTTATAAAAGCCAAATTTATAACAAAAAGTCGAGAATTAAAACAACTGTCGAGCGATGTTCCGTCCGCCAGAACAAATGTCAATTAGCGTTACAAATGCTCATTTACTTCCGTCTGCCCACATTTCGGAAATACTATTTTGAACTAAACCTTCGGTAGCTTTTCCCGAGTAAAATTCATAATTTTAAGGCAATTTATAAATTTTTTAATTAAAACTTACCATGACAAAAAAAGAATGTTGATGAGCTACGTCAAAATACGCTTATCAATCGTGCCAGCCGAGAAGTGCCAGGCTTTGAGGAATTAATCCGTCGCTTTGAGCGGAGTATTTCTATACTCGGACGCAGTGCGAGTGCCTTCAAAAACTATTCGATGCCTATTGCTGCCATTGCTCTTCATTATGGCAAAATCCCCATCGAACTCGACCAAGAGCAGGTGCATGAATACCTTTTCATGTTGCAAAAACGCTCCAAAACTCCTTCTCAAACCTATTTCAAGCACACTGTTTATGGGCTCAGATTTTTATTAAAATCCGAAGGATTGCCCTATAGTTACCTGCATTTGCCAGAGATAAAAAAGGAGAACAAACTGCCTGTGGTATTGAGCAAGCAGGAGGTTTGGGCGATGCTCAAAGCCTGCACTTTGCTCAAACACAAGGTATTAATTGGGCTATTGTATGGATGTGGACTTCGCTGTTTGGAGGTTCGGAGCATTCGCTTGTGCGACATAGACTTTGATCGT
>CAMAQF010000111.1 GCA_945860265.1 Emticicia agri
AGTAAGATAAATATACATTTTGCTTTCAAAGGTCAGCTCGACCAAGTAAAAATTGAGCGTGCTATTCAACTTTCAATGGAAAAATACTGCTCGGCAACTGCTCAATTTAGTCCAAGCTCCGAAATTACCCATACTCTTAAAATAAATTGATTGATAATTAAAATCTTGGTATAGTATTTGAAACTTAAAAGGTAAATTATTACTATTTAAAATCATAAAATATTATAAATATGAAGAAGTCAATTGTAATTTTGGCATTGATATTATCAGCTTCAAGTGTTGTTTCAGCATTTGAGAAAGAAAAAGGTGGTCGTAAAGCTCGTAGAGAAGCAACAAAAAAAGAAATGAGCTGCATCGATAAACAAATGGCCAAAGAGTGCAAAAAAGAAAGCAAAGCTTTCAAGGAAAATAAAGCAGAACGATAATCTTATTTTCTATAATCAGTTGAGTACCCAAAGGTCAATGAGCAATCGTTGACCTTTTTTAGTGTATTTCGTTGGTTTAAGTATTATTTTTTGCTAGTTTAGCAGGATCATAACCTATATTTTATGAGTGCGAACGAATCTTTACGCAAAAACGTACACAGTATTCTCGAAATCACTTGGCATCGAAAACTTGGCTTGAGTTTTTGGGTAAATATATTTCTCACAGTCATTATCTCGCTCAATGCCGTTGCTATCATTTTAGATACAGTTTCGAGTATTAAGCACAAATACCACCAATTATTACTCGATTTTGAGGTTTTCTCGGTCATAGTTTTTACTATTGAATATTTCCTACGTTTATGGTCTTGCGTCGAAAATCCCGCCTTTTCACATCCAGTTAAAGGCCGTCTAAAATTTATTTTTTCGGTGTGGGGCTTAGTCGATTTACTTTCTATTGCTCCTTTTTATTTATCAATATTTATTACCGATTTAGGGTTCATTCGTATTCTTCGCTTGCTCCGAATGCTTCGTTTATTCAGAGTAAGTAAGTATTTTAATGCCTTGCGAGTGATTCAGAAAGTAATTAAAGAAAAACAAGAAGAACTTGTTTTGAGCTTTGTGTTTATTGTTTTTGTGCTAATCATTTCGTCAAGTACACTCTATTATTTCGAGCATGAAGTGCAGCCACAAAAATTTTCGAGTATTCCCGAATCAATGTGGTGGGGCGTAAATGCCATGACCACCGTCGGAGATGCCGATTATCGACCCATTACTCCCATAGGGAAAATCATTGGTGGGCTAATTGCTATTCTTGGTGTAGCACTTTTTGCTTTACCGACTGGCATTTTGGCTTCTGGTTTTGCCGAACAAATGCGTGGAAAAAAACAAAAAATCGAATGCCCTCATTGCGGAAACGAATTTAACCATTAACATTCGTCAAAACTTTGAAATATTCCTCGGAAAAGTAAAATTATCGTTTTATTGATACTTTTTAAAGGCTTTTTAATGAATAAACACCTAAGCTATAAATTGATAAAGCATTGATTACAAGACATTTACTGTATTCTAAAGTCGCAAATCGTAAATCGTAAATCACATAGATTGTTTTTCGATACAGCCGTGCTTATCTTTGTAAAAAAAAACTTCTTCGTGCAATTCGATAACTCAAAAAAACTCGGTATTCTTGGCGGAGGCCAACTCGGCAGAATGATTATACAAGCTGCCATTGATTTCGACTTCACCATAAAATCGCTCGACCCCGACCCAGATGCACCTTGCAAACACATTGCCCATGAATTTGTGAACGGCTCGCTGAAAGATTACGATACAGTAATGGCTTTCGGTAATGACTGTGATATAATTACAATCGAAATTGAGAATGTAAATATCGAGGCACTTGAAACATTTGTAAAACAGGGAAAATTGGTATATCCGCAGCCCTCTGTTCTCCAATTGATTCAAGATAAACGTATCCAAAAGCAATTTTATAAAGACAATAATCTTCCTACCGCAGACTTTGTTCTGACAGAAAGCCAAGCCGATGTAAAAAACTATCTTGATTTTCTGCCAGCGGTTCATAAACTCGGCACGGGTGGCTACGATGGTAAAGGGGTGCAAGTTTTACGCACAGAAGCTGATTTGTTAAAAGCATTCGACGCACCAAGTGTGCTAGAAAAAATGGTTGATTTCGAGAAGGAGTTGGCAGTGATTGTTGCTCGGAATCCGAGCGGAGAAATTAAAACTTTTCCTGTTGTTGAAATGGTGTTCCATCCAGAAGCCAATTTGGTAGAATATCTTTTCGCACCTGCTGAAATATCGTTAGAAATCGAAATTGAAGCTGAAAATATTGCTATTAAAACAGCCGAAGCTTTTGGCATAGTTGGATTATTGGCCGTGGAAATGTTTTTGACAAAAGATGGGCAAATTTTAATCAATGAAGTTGCTCCACGCCCACACAACAGTGGTCACCAAAGTATCAGAGCCAACTATGTTTCACAGTACGAACAGCATATAAGAGCGATTTTTGATTTGCCATTGGGAAGTACAAAAGCACATTCAAAATCTGCTATGGTTAATTTATTAGGCGAAGATGGCTACTCGGGCGAGGCAGTTTATGAAGGTATGAATGAGGTTTTAGCCATTGAGGGTGTTCATCCTTTTTTATATGGAAAGAAAATAACGAAACCATTTCGAAAAATGGGTCATGTAACGATTATAGACCAAAATTTTGTTAATCTAAAAGAAAAGGTCATTTTTGTGAAAGAAAAACTAAAAGTAATAGCGAAATGAATTGAGAATGCAGAATCTAAGACTTATCAAATAAGAACAATTCTTAATTTTCAATTCATAATTATTAATTCTTAATTGAAATAAGATGGTTGGAGTCATAATGGGTAGTTTGTCTGACTGGAAAGTAATGTCGGCAGCAGTTGAAATATTAGAGCATTTCGGGATCCCTTACGAGAAAGAGGTTGTTTCTGCACATCGTACACCACAAAAAATGATTGATTATGCTCTTTCGGCTCGAAAGCGAGGTCTTAAAGTAATCATTGCAGGTGCGGGCGGAGCTGCTCACTTACCTGGAATGGTTTCGTCTAGTACAACTTTGCCAGTTATTGGTGTGCCAATCAAATCAAGTAATTCGATTGATGGTTGGGATTCTATATTGTCGATACTTCAAATGCCAGCTGGAGTACCAGTTGCTACGGTTTCACTCAATGGAGCAAAAAATGCAGGAATCTTAGCAGCTCAAATTTTGGGCTCAAACGATGAAGAAATTGCAAAAAAATTGAGAGCCTACAGAGAAGGTTTGAAGGATTTGGTAGAAGAAATGAACGAAGAATTGCATAAATCAATATAAATTAATGCAAATAATCAACGGTTCAATTGAAGATATTTATGCGATTTTCAAACTTTATGATGATGCTATCAGCTTTCAGAAAACAAAGTTTAACAAACATTGGCAAGGTTTCGAACGCTCATTGGTTGAAACTGAAATCAATGAAAATAGGCAGTGGAAAATTGTTATTGATGAGCAAATTGCCTGTATTTTTGCAATTACATTTGATGATGAACTGATTTGGGGCAATAAAAATAATGAACCAGCATTATATATTCACCGAATCGTCACAAACCCAATGTTTAGAGGTAAACATTTCGTAAAAATAATCATTGAGTGGGCAAAAGATTTCTGTAAAAAGCACAATAAACAGTTTATCAGAATGGATACTTGGGGCGATAATGAATCTTTGATCACCTATTATCAAAGTTGTGGATTTAAGTTTCTTGGACTTACAACTTTACAAAAATCCGAAGGTTTACCAAAGCATTATGAAGGAGCTCATTTAAGTTTGTTTGAGATAAAAGTATACTGAGCAATAGATAATTATCACTATTTTAGCTATTTATGATTTTTATTTAAATTATAAATTAAAGAAATAACTTATTTTCCTAATTATAAATCAAAACACCTTTTCCCATGCAGTTCGAAGACCGAGAAAATCAAGAACAACGTAATGAACGTCCCAAAGAGCCTACTCGTAACCTGCCAATGGCTGTTTTGTTAGTACTTGTCGGTATTATTTGTGCTTTACTTTACATTGGCTGGAAGTATATGTCTGACGATACTTCGGGCGATGACCTAACCACAGTTCCTGCCGATACAGTTGCAAAAGCCATCATGAATCAACCCGAAGAGGAAGTTGTTACTTCAGAAACAGAAAACACAAATCCTGTTACAAATGGTTTACCAGTGGTTTCAGTACCTAGGGTTGGAGACAAAAATGAAGCGACAGCTCTAAAAGAAGAAAAACCAAAAGAAGAGAAACCCAAAGCGGAAAAACCGAAGGAAGAGAAACCAAATATTGAAATTCCTGCTGGCGGTGAGTCTTACACACATACAGTTAATGAAGGAGAAACTTTCTTTGGCATAGCAAACCGCTATAATATCAAGAAAGAAACCCTCAAAGCGATGAACCCTAGTATTGACGAAAGTGGAATAAAAGTCGGCGTTACAAAACTAAAAATCCGAATCAAATCCATTCATACAGTTGGGCCTGGGGATATAATCAGAGTAGTGAGTAAGAAATATGATGTGCCACAATCGCTTATTATGCAAGCCAATAAAAAGTCTAAAAATATAGCTCAACGCGGCGAAAAATTAATTATTCCGTTTGCTGAGAAGCAATAGTTTAACAAAAGAATATTGTAAAAGCCATCTATAAAGATGGCTTTTTTTATGAAAAACATTTCTTATGGGAACATTTCACATTCTAAACGGCGATTGTTTAGCAGAACAACTAAAATTAACTAAAATCAATCAAGATTTCATCATTTGTCGAGAATGTTTGATTGATGGAAATGTTTTAGCCGATAATTTTTCAGAGTTTTGGAAAGTTAGAGCCAATTTTATTTCTGAAACTTTTGGGGCAGATGATTATCACCAAAAAGTTGTGCAAGAATTTGCTAAAATCAATCAGATACCCGAAGGTTCGGATGTATATTTATGGTTTGAAAATGATTTATTTTGTCAAATAAATCAATGGTTTGTGCTTAGTTTATTGTCAAAACGGGCTGATTTAAAACTTTTCAGAGTTTTTCCAGTGATTGAAAACGACACTGATATTTGGAAAGGTTTTGGGATAGCTACAACCGAAACCCTTGAAAAAGCCTATAAATCAAAAGTAATATTTCTATCACAAGATATTGAATTAGGCACAAACCTTTGGGCTGCTTACAAAATTCAAGATTTCGTAAAACTAAAAGAATTATCGAAACAAAGTACTAATTGTTTTCAATACCTAGAAGAAGTTTGTAATGCTCATATTGATAGATTTCCGAAAGGTAATTCTAAAGGAAGACCAGAAAGAGTTATAAAATATATTGTAGAAACTCAATCAAAAGATTTTCAAGAAGTATTTGCTGAGTTTTCAGCCAGAGAAGGGATTTACGGCTTTGGAGATTTGCAGGTAAAGGAGATTTTTGAGCGGTTAATTTAATTATACCAAAAACAAATCGCTCGCTATCCTATCGGCAAATAATTTACCTTTTTGGGTAAGCATAAGCAGCTGATTATCAAGCTTTAAAAAATCTTGAGAAAGATTTTGGCGAAGTACCTCTTCATTAAATTTTAGCCATTTTTGGCCAACCATTTTTTCAATTTCTAACAAATCACAGCCCCATTTGGTGCGTAAGCCAGTCATTATGTAATCGTTGACCTTTTCTTCGGGAGTTAAAACCTCATAATCTGCAGGAACTTGTCCTAGTTTCAGAGCCTTGATATAAGCAGGATTATTCGATACATTAAATTGGCGAGATTCTCCATTAAAAGAGTGAGCCGAAGGCCCAATACCCAAATACTCATGGCGTTTCCAATACGAAGTATTGTGTCGGGAATAGCGATTATCTCTACAAAAATTTGAAATCTCATACTGATCATAACCATTTGCAGCCAAAGTATTCACCAAAATATCAAATTGCTGCGAAGCGAATTCTTCGTCAATTGGTGGTATCTTATTGATTTGCAACCATTTACCAAAAACAGTTTTAGGTTCAATTGTCAAACAATACGACGATATATGAGGGACATTTAATGAAATTGCTTTTTCTAAATCTCGTTGCCAAATCTGATGCAAGCCATGCGTAAGCACTGTCTGCGATTTTTGCAGTTTTTTAGGAAGTGTAAGCAATGGATGAATACCATAAATCAAATCAATCGTAAGATTCTCGAAACCCATTTCTTGAGCCAAACGCACACAATCTTCGGCGTGTTGCGAGGTATGAATACGATTGAGGTATTTCAGGTGATTATCATCAAAAGATTGAATCCCAATACTTAGTCGATTAAACCCAAATCTTTCTAGAATCGTCAGTCGGTCACGTGTAATGTCATCGGGGTTGGCTTCCATTGTTATCTCAATATCGTCGGCGAAAATATAGTATTTTTTGATTGTCTCAAAAATATCATTCAGCTCATTCAAACTGAGCAGTGAGGGTGTTCCTCCTCCAAAATATATAGTTTCTAATCGCTTGTTTTTCAAGTAGTTAGCCTGAAAATCTATTTCTTTACAGATGGATTCTACGACCGTAGTTTTTAAAGTCAGATTAGTACTGAAATGAAAATCACAGTAATTACAAGCCTGACGGCAGAAAGGTATATGGAGGTATAAATGCAAGATTTGTTGTTATGAATAGTTTTTTAATTTTTTTGCAGATGATTGAAAATTGTTTTTGGTGTTAACAATGTGCAACACAAACCGAACTCTTTTAACGTTTTACTTAGTAGCCACAAAAAAGAAATCAATACATTTTTCAGGCTCGTTAGAAACATGAAAGTCAGTTACCTCAATCGAGGCTGCCAAACTGCCAGTTTCGGCCATTAGTTTATTTCTATTAAAACGATTCAAAAATTCGTAAGGTCCACGCAGCATCCAAGCTGGCAAGCGATGTTGTAAATCAAATACATCAAAACGCATGATTTTATTGACCGATTGTTTGTTTTCTTCGTAATAATCCCATACTTTTTTGTTTCCACCCACGCCCATAGTTTCTACTTTCGAAAAATATTTTTGTATCAATGAGCGTAATTCTTGCGTATCATATTCACGTATATGCCAAGGATTGCGACTTAATGAATATGGACGGTTAACGGTTGTAAGCAAAACTCGCCCGTTTGGTTTTAACACCCGAACAATTTCTGACAAAAATTTGTGGTCATCTTGAATATGTTCAATAACTTGAAAAGTTACCACATAATCAAATGTATTATCATTAAAAGCAGAAAGATACGGTAAATTGGCAGTACTAAAAGTGTGTTTCGGATAAGCCGTTTGAAGTTGTTCTATCAAAGGTTGATTTTTGTCAAGTCCAGTATAATGGTCACATTTTTCGATGAGCGTTTCAACGCCACGTCCCCAGCCACAGCCTAATTCTAAAACATTTCCATGGATAATTTTTGCCGCTTCTATATACGGAAAATATAAGCGTTGATGAACTGGATTATCCGATGGAATTTCGGCACTTGTGATTTCGGTGGCTGCGTATTTACTCACTTATCTAATGTTTTTTTTGCAAAGATAGAGAAGAATTAGGAATTAGGAATTAGGAATTAGGAATTATGCTGTTTCAGTTTGAAATTTTGCTCAAATTCTTTCGTTTATAATGATAAGCCTAAACATAAATCTGCCATGAAAAAAGTAATAATTATCTTCGGATTTTTGCTTAATTCCAATTTTAGTTTCGCCCAAATAGATATTTACCGTTCTCACTATTCATTTATTTCGTCGATTAATTTCAATAAAACTCAACCCATTTTTAGAAATAACCTAAATTCTTACAAAATAAACCACTAATTTCTCAATATTTGCCAAAAAAAACGAAATAGTTATTATTTTTTGGCTTCACAAACTTCAATTTGTTTCAACCGAGAAATAAACATGGAAGCCATCAGTAAGCAAACCAAACAATTATTCTTCAAAATGAAAATGTGGAAATATTTTCATTAAAAAAACGTGCCACAATATTAAAGTGTAGCACGTTTAGTTTAATCAAACGCAATTACGCAGGTTGATTATTCATCACCTCTGTTTGCTTACGGATAGATTCCATGTGAATCAATTTGAACATTTCTTCAACTAATTCAGGATAAAGATTTAATTTTTTACCTAAATCAGCACGATTGTTATGCAATTCTTTCCAACGGTCAAGTTGCAAAACAGCTACGTTATTTTCACGCTTATATTCTCCCAATTTTTCAACAACTGACATACGGGCTGCTAAAACTTCGAGTAACTCACGGTCTATATTATCAATCTTTTGACGTAATTGGTCTAATTCATTTTGAAATTCTACTCCATAAGAAGCCTTACGAATTTCCAACGATTTCAACATTTCGCCCAAAGCTTCTGGAGTCAATTGCTGCGAGGCATCAGACCATGCTTCATCTGGATTGCGGTGCGATTCGATAATTAAACCATCATAGTTTAAGTCTAATGAACGTTGGGCTAATTCATACAAATATTCGCGTTTTCCAGCCATGTGGCTTGGGTCACCGATGATTGGTAATTGAGGAAAAAGTGTTTTCAACTCAACCGCTATTTGCCACATAGGCGAATTACGGTATTTTGTTTCTTGAGCATTCGAAAAACCACGGTGAATAGCCGCCATTTTCTTGATTCCTGCTCCAGCAATACGCTCAAAAGCACCTACCCAAAGAGCTAAATCTGGGTTTACTGGGTTTTTGATTAATACTGGCACATCAACACCTTTCAAGGCATCAGCTAAATCCTGTACGTTGAAAGGGTTTACAGTTGTTCTAGCACCAATCCAAAGGATGTCGATGCCATATTTCAATGCCAATTCGATATGTTGAGGCGTAGCAACTTCAATTGCAATTGGTAAACCAGTTTGTTTTTTTGCTTCAACCAACCACGGCAAAGCAGCTTCTCCCATGCCTTCAAAACTACCCGGGCGAGTACGAGGTTTCCAAACACCTGCACGTATCACATTTGCATAGCCTTCCTTGGCAATGCGAGATACGGTTTCCGAAACTTGTTCTTCGGTCTCGGCACTACATGGCCCAGCGATAATTAATGGCTTCCCTGCGGTATCAATCCAACTGCTAAGAGGAAGTACGTCTAAATTTGCTTTCATTAGTTAATTAAAGGAGCGAGATAACTCGCTTTTATAAAAAAATCAAAAAAAATACTCTTTAAATATAATATATTTGCACCATATTTCAAGCAATAACTATTTTTGTTTAGCATTTTCTCTTGAAATAATACAAATCATCATCAAAACTATAAATTTTAAAAAATTTAAAATCAACAAAAATGAAAACTGCTATGCAGAATCATCATCTGAGTTTTGAGGATACGTCCGTGGCCTTTGCTCATCAGTCAAATAGTAAACTTTGCAAAACATATTTAATATTTGCAATGATGAATCAAAATTGGCTTGTAAAGATAGGAACTTTTTTTATAAAATTAACACTCAAATTAGGTTTACCTGTAAAATACCTTATTAAAAATACTTTATTTAACCAATTTTGTGGTGGAGAAAGTATAGAAACTTGTCAGAAAACAATAGAAAATTTGGCAAAGGGGAAAATAGGAACAATACTTGACTATTCTGTAGAAGGCGAAGATAACGAAAAGGATTTTGATAAAACTACCGAAGAATTAATAAAAACAATCAAAAAAGCAGCACAACAAACAACTGATATTCCGTTTTCAGTCTTTAAAGTATCAGGAATTGGCTCAGTTGACCTTCTTGAAAAAGTACAAGAATACGAAGAAGATTTAACAGCTGAGGACAAGAATGCTTTTGAAAGATTGCATAATCGAGTAGATAGACTTTGCAAATTGGCTGCCGAACTTAATGTAAAGATTTTTTTGGATGCCGAAGAAACTTGGATTCAAGATGTAATTGATAATATTTGCTACGAAATGATGAAAAAATATAACGTAGGCGGCCAAACTATTGTCTATAACACGTATCAGTTATATCGTTGGGAAAGTCTCGATAACTTAATAAAAGCTTGCGAAAAAGGACGTAATCAAGGCTATACCATTGGCGGAAAACTTGTACGTGGAGCTTACATTGAAAAAGAACGCCGTCGTGCTGCCGAAAAGGAATATAAAAGCCCAATTCATCTCACAAAAGAAGAAACCGACGTTGATTTT
Organism: Emticicia agri; assembly: GCA_945860265.1. Classification (GTDB taxonomy): domain Bacteria; phylum Bacteroidota; class Bacteroidia; order Cytophagales; family Spirosomataceae; genus Emticicia; species Emticicia agri_A. The sequence continues at coordinate 10,106 of CAMAQF010000111.1, forward strand.
GACAAAGCTGTGCATTATGCCGTTAAAAATGTTGATGTCCTTTCGATTTGCCTTGGTACTCATAATGAAGAAAGCTGTTTATTATGTGTAAAATTGATGGAAGACAATGGAATTGCTAAAAATGATACTCGAATATGGTTCGCTCAGCTTTTGGGAATGAGCGACAATATTTCATACAATTTGGCAAATTCGGGCTTTAATGTAGCGAAATACGTACCTTATGGGCCAGTTGAGGCCGTTATGCCGTATTTATTCCGTCGTGCTGAAGAAAACTCTTCAATTGCTGGACAAAGCAGTCGAGAATTTTTATTGGTAAAAAAAGAGCGGGAACGCCGGACAAACAAAACTGCTTAGGAATTGTTAAATTTTGTTTGTTTTGTTGCAAGATTGTTGCTTATTAATTACATTTATTAATAAATTTACGACAAAAACAACAATCTGAAACCACTAGTAAACTGTTCCTTAATCACTAAATTCAATAAAATTTATAGACTTTTCGAGAGTTTAGTCTATTTTTGTTGGTTGATAAATATACAATCGTTCTAGTAAATAAAATTTCACGCATGTCTGACATTGCTTTAAAAGGAAAATCTCCGTACAAGTTTTTATTCTTAACATTCATATTGATTCTGCTCGACCAAGCAATCAAACTATGGATGTATTATGATGTTTTACCAAATCATTACGGCGAGATTGACTTAATTCCTGATTTTTTTAAATTACATTATGTTGAAAACAAAGGAATGGCGTTCGGAATGGAACTTGGCGGCGAGTATGGCAAGTTGATTTTAACCACATTCCGCTTAGGTGCAATGGTTGGAATATGCTGGTATTTGGTCCATTTGGCACAAAGAAATGCACATTCAGGCTTACTTTGGTCGATAGCCGCTGTTTTGGGTGGTGCTATTGGAAACGTAATTGATAGTACTTTTTACGGTGTTTTCTTGAATAATGCACCAATGGGCGTTTCGACTCCTTGGTTCCATGGGCAAGTAATTGATATGTTTTATGCGATTGGCCTTGATGGACAGTATCCAGACTGGATTCCATTCATTGGAGGAGATTATAATACAACTCCAATTTTCAATTTTGCTGATGCTTGTATTTTCTGTGGTGTGGTAAGTATTCTAATTTTTCAACAAAAATTCTTTGAGTTTGACAATGTTCAAAAACCCATTATAATAGAAACAGAAAACACAAATGATGACATTTCAAGTAATGACGCTACTTTAGGCGAAAATTTTGAAGAAACTTTAGAAGCAGAAGAAAAGCTGAATGATGAAATCAACGAAGACGTAACTGAAATTGTGGCCGAAGACCAACAATTTAGATCAACGAAAGAGACATTGAAAAATATAAGTGAAGTAAATCCAGATTTAAAAACCAAAAACTAAGAAATCATGACATTTTTATCGAAACAAAATTATAAGTGGATAATCATAATATTATTTATAGGCTTAATCTTTGCTCCTGCCCAAATACCTTCTCAAATGTATAAGTCAATTGCAATTGGAGTGCTTGGTGGTGGATGTTTATTTTTTGGGTTACTTTCGCTCAGAAGTCTCAAAAATAATGCTGAAAACTATCGTTCAGAATTCCGTCAGACAGCTTTGCTTATTCTCCTTACCGTAATGTTATTATTAGTAAATTTAGTGATTTAGTAAAGTTTATCTTCAATAATCAGTTATTAGATTTTGCTAAACATTTATTGAATAAATATGTTGGTTTTCAATTATTAAACGCCGCAAATTTAAAATTCCTGTATCTTATGAAAATACTTACAAATGTTGTATTATTTCTAATCGGAACTGCGGTTTTTGCCCAGAATAACATGATGCAAAATACTAAGGATGCTCTAAATGTGGGTGGATTGAAGGTTGGACAACATACCTCAACAATGCTTTATGGTTTCGATACTCGTACTACCGAAGTGCTAGGATCTTATTATCTCGACCCAGATTGGTCGATTGCAACTGTTAGATTTTATCCTAAGACTATTTCAACCCCAAAAGGAAGTGTAAAACTTGACTCT
>CAMAQF010000112.1 GCA_945860265.1 Emticicia agri
AAATGTCAGAAGTATTTTCATTCGGTCTATTGTTCTATAATTACCCATAACTCATAAATAAGGCAAGTGTTTTCAAGTTGTTCTTATATTGTTAAACAAAACATTCCAACGCTTGTAAGAAAGATGATTTATGAGCGAATTTTGAGTTAATTAGTTGATTATAAAGCTTTTACACAATGCTTCGTGTTGGGACTTAAGAACTTTTCGACCGCTCTAATTTGGCGTCGCACGACGCCTAGCTAGCCAGTCAACCAATCCCACCAACTTGATTGCCGCAATGGAATTGCTGAAAGTAAATTTGCACTTAAAAATCTAAAAAAGCAAAGCTATACCCAAATATTTTGAGTTTAGGAGAAAAAGTGGCGAAACTACCACGCAGAGTTCCTGTCGCTGACCCACTTTGAGAGGAGAAAATTCAATAAAACTGCTAAAAGGCTGTCCTGTCCTCCGAAAAATATGCGTTTGATAAAGTAAAACTCAGCGAATTTTGCTCGTCGACTAAGCCTTAAAACTGGCATATTTTGCTGAGAATTCACGCTTGAAGTATTCGCTTTTGTTATGTTGCAAGTGCATATGAGTTTAATGAATAGTCACGTTTTACTATAAGTCTTTTAATGGTATCCAAATATTAGGATTTTCTTTATATCTTTTTCCTTCTTCATGATTAGGAATTAATAACATAGATGTAATATTGTCGAGCCTTTGTAAAATTATAGTATTCTCACTATTTCGAGTGTTTTTTTTTATTCTCTCAAATTTCAACTCTTCAATTGCAAAGAAAGATGTAATATCAAATTTCCATTCAATAGATTCTTTAATGAAATTTATGTTATATGGATATATTTCATTTCCAATTTTTAAATTTGAAAGAGCTTTATCTTTGATTATTTGTATGTTTATAATTTCACTCTGTGGTAATGGTCTTATAAAATTATTGTCAACAATAATTTCAAACAATTGCTCACTCGATATTTTTTTATAATCAATATTCGAAGATTTTAGTATTTCACGAGTGTATAACGTTAAAAGACGATATAGTGGAGTCTTGCTGCCAAGTATTAGACTATCTGCATTTCCAGCGTCATAAATACAATTCTCTAAATAAGATTTTGAAGAAGTTGAAATTTTAGTATATGCCATCTTTGGGTTTTTCAACTCCAAAGAATGATTATAAGTATTATAGCATTCCGTTACCTTTTTTTTCTGCGAGACGCTTAGAAAAGGTAATATTATTAATACCAAAGTAAAAAAAATATGAGCCATTTTAAATTAAAAAAACTTTTTTCCAACGACCAGTATTTTGATGGATTTTGGAGTGACTTTGGAGTTAATTTGTTAATTATCAAGCCTTCACATAATACTTAGCGTTGGAATAAAGGATTTTAGAATCCCATTCCTTCAAGAAGTCGCCCGAAAAATTGAGTTCAAAGATATAAAAAATAGAGTATTAACCGAGAAGTTTTCGAGAAAAAAAACTGTCAAACATGTTCTAATCTCACGTCGCCGAAAACTATAAGAGCAGTAGCCCTAAAAACGTATAAGCTATCGAGATTAAACTCTTTAAAGTTTCGCTAATCAACCGTCTGCGGTAGCTATGAACTTAACAAAAACTGTCAAGCTATCTTAGCAGAATACGCTTTATCTTCAATTATAAAATACAACATTGAATTAAAAAGTATGAATATCATTGCCACCCAAAAACCATAAATGTTCGATAGCCAAGATGATGCCCCAAAACTATGAGCAATAATACAAAATAATAAAAATATTCTGCTAACTTTTCGTGGTAAATAATAGCCCAAAAGTCCAATTATTAGAATCCAAATAATAGAAATAAAAAATAGACCATAAACGTGGTTTTCCATGAAAATTGCTCCAATTGGATTACCCTCATTAGCCTTTTTTAAATTGCCATTCCAATATTCTTTGGGTTGGTGAACTGTTGTAATTGTAATATCAAATAGACTTGTCCAAAGTGCAGGTATTAGTAGTAATAATTTTACTTTTTTCATCATAATGGAATTAGAATATCAATAACTATTTTTTGAAATATATGCCGCCTTTCTTTCCATTTTGCCCATCTTTACACTTTGCTCCACTATTCTCATCTTGTTCACCTTTGCCACATTTTCACCTAAAAACCTGTTTGTGCAACTTAAATTTAAAAGTAAAAATAAGTATAGCAAAACATTTTTCATACTGATTTGTATTAAAGAATTTCCAGTATGGTTTTGGACAAAGTAGCTAATGAACTAAGTCTTGCTAAATTCAAGTTGTAAATGCACGTTTCCACGATATTATTTTAAAGGCATTAATTATAAAGTTAAGTGATAAATAAGAAAGTCGACGTTTACTTACCAGAAAATCGAGATATTGCTCAAAATGACCTTTGTCTTCAATTTTTACCAAAAGAAAGTTGCTTTCTTTTCTATCTTTTAAAATTTCTATCATGTCAATCAATTTTTTATTAGCTAAATTGCTGAAAATCGACAAAACAAATAAGTAAATTGTCAAAATTAGTTCTTAGCAATTTTTGCCATCAAATTTCAAAAATATGTCAAATTATCTTTTTTCCAAAACTGCTTATATTAAAGGTGTTCAATGTGATAAACATTTATATCTTTATAAACATCATTATAAACTTCAAGACCCGCTCGATCCTGAAACCAAAGCAAAGTTTAAAGGCGGACATGATTTTGAGGATGCCTATCGTGCCGCTAATTTCCCATTTGCAGTTGATATCGAGAAAATTGCCAAAAATCGAAATGACTATCAGTCACTTACCCAAAAAGTATTACAAAAGCAAGTTGCGGATGTTTTTGAGGCAACATTTGTATATCAAGAAGTTTTGGTGATGAATGATGTATTGACCCGCAGTAGTGGAAAATGGGAGATTCAGGAAATAAAAAATAGTTTAGAATTAAAACCAACCCATATTCAGGATATTGCCTTGCAATATTTTGTAACAAAAGGTGCTTTAGGACAAGAACTTGATGCCAAGTTAGTATTGAATGATGGAGCTAATGCATATAACATAATTGACGTTACAGCCGAAGTGAAAGCTTTGCAAGATATTATTGCGGCAAATATTCAACGGTTTAAAAATATTTTAGGACAAGGCTCAATTCCGCAAATAAATATTGGTAGTCAATGCGAAGTACCCTATAAATGTAGCTTTTTTGGGTATTGCCATAAGTCCTTATAAAAAATACAGTATCAGGATTGCTCTTGATACTGTTTTCATAATTTTTATTTATTATTATTATACGATTTTTAATTTCTGTCCTTTTTTAACCGAATTTGATCGTAAACCGTTCATTTTCTTGATTTTTTCAACTGAAATTCCACCATATCTTTGAGAAATGCTCCAAAGTGTATCGCCTCTTTGCACTACGTGGTATTTAGGTTTTGTTTTATCATTCGTTTTCTTAGATTTTCTTTCTTCTTTGATTGTGCGTTCAACCTCAACAACCTCTTCAACATCATCAAATATCACTAATTTTTGACCACGCATAATTTTCGATGATTTCAGGTGATTCCAAACCTTCAAATCATACATGTCAACATCATATTTATCCGCAATACGGTTCAGAACATCGCCTTTTTTTACTACATAAATTTTCTTCTTTACTTTACGAATCTTCTTGATTTCGTCTTCAGCCTTTTCTGGATTTTCATTTTCTTCAGTTCCATTATCATCATTCGTCGCTCTTATCGGACTACCACCTATGATAATTATGCCGTTTTCTATCTCATCTTTCGAAGATGCCAACATTACTGAGACTCCGTTTTGGCGTTGTGATGAGTCTAAAATCATTTGGCGATTCGCCTCAAAATATGCGTAGTTTTCAACCGGAATTTTTAATTCAAAACCTCTTGAATGACCTGGAAGAATTCCTTTCAAGATAGATGGATTATGCTTCTGAATATCATCAATACTTATGCCACTCATATTTGAAAAGGCTTCTAGATCTAAATAACCATCAATTATAACTTTCTCAACCGCTACAGGCTCCATAATTTCCTCAGGAAAAATTCCATATTCACCTGCATGATTCATCATGTACATAATAGCGGTGAACTGAGGAACATAAGCACGAGTATCTTTATGCAAATAAGGGTGTAATTGCCAGTAATTGGTGATATTTCCTGCACGACGAATTGCACGACGTAAATTTCCTGGACCTGTATTATACGAAGCCAATACCAATTCCCAATCTCCGAAGATATTATATAATTGTCGGAAGTATTTACAAGCAGCTTCGGTTGATTTTTCGATATCCATGCGGTCGTCAACATACTCATCAACTCGCAATCCAAAATCTTTACCTGTAGGTTTCATAAACTGCCAAAGTCCAACAGCTTTAGCGTGAGAAATTGCCTTTGGATTCAGTCCAGACTCCAGCATCGACAGATACTTTAGCTCGTCTGGCATGTTATATTTAGCCAAATATTTTTCAAAAATCGGAAAATAAAAATTTTTGCGTTCGAGCATTGTTTTGGTAAAACTCGGCTTTTTATAGATGAAATAATCTACAAAACTTTGTACAATTGAATTATACTGAAGAGGAATCGAACGCTGCATGTTCTGAAATCCGTCCTTTACTCTGTTTACATTCGCAGTCGGAATAAATGTTTCAATTGTTGGGAGTTCATCTACGAGTGAGTCTTCTTCCGAGAAAGCAATTGCCTCTTCTGGAATAACAGATTGTGCATTTGTTACGAAAACTGCACAACCCAAAAAACTCGATAGAATAAGAATATTTTTTGATATCTTCATCATATTAATGTCTTAGCGGAGCTATTTTACGCTTGTTTTATGGTTTTAGGAAAGCAATGAATTATCAAAAATAGTTCATAACTACTTTTTTGTCAAGTATATTAAGGTTTATTTTTATATTTTCAAATATTTCAGAAAATATTGTTTATTCAAAAATAATTTAATACTCTAATGACTTTGCAAAGGATAGCATTTCTTCTTCTTCAAAATTCTTGCCAAGAATTTGAATTCCGATAGGTAAACCATCAGAATTTTGTCCGTTTGGTATCGAAATGCACGGATTTCCTATTACATTTGCTTGAACAGTAAAGATATCCATCAAAAACATTTGTAATTGGTCGTCTGATTTTTCTCCAATTTTGATTGCTGGTGTTGGCGTTGTCGGCGAAATCAGAAAATCATATTTTGATAAAATCTCATCAGTCGCATCTTTTATTAAACGACGAACCCTCTGTGCTTTCGTATAGTAAGCATCATAATAATCTGCACTGAGTACGAAAGTGCCTAAAATAATGCGGCGACGAACCTCCGCACCGAAGCCTTCGGTACGAGATTTTTTGTAGAGTTGTTCTAAGTTTTTAACCCCAGCGGCACGATGTCCATAACGAACGCCATCAAATCTCGAGAGATTTGAGCTTGCCTCTGCAGTTGTCAATATATAATAGGTTGGCAGTAAATACTTCATTAAAGGAAAGTCAACTACCTCAACTATATGGCCTTGTACCTTTAACTGTTCAATTTTTTCTGCTGTATTTTTTCTTACATCCTCGTCAAGACCTTCGCTTTCAAGTGCCTCACGCATGTAGGCGAGTCGATACTGTTTTTTTGGAGTAAGATTTTCGCTGTATTTAGGCACTTCGAGGTGCGAAACAGTACTATCATGTTCGTCAGCCCCTGCAATGATTTCGAGAAGGAGTGCGGCATCCTCCACCTTTTTAGTAATTGGCCCGATACAATCAAAAGATGATGCGTAGGCAATCAGACCCCAACGAGAAACCCTTGAATAAGTTGGTTTTAAGCCAACAACACCGCAAAATGCTGCTGGCTGACGCACTGAACCACCAGTATCAGAACCCAACGAAGCCATGCACATATCGGCCTGAACTGCTACTGCCGATGCTCCCGAAGAACCACCTGGCACACGAGTTAGGTCGGCAAAGTTGAGCGTTGGGCCAAAAGCAGAATTTTCGTTGGATGAACCCATTGCAAACTCATCACAGTTTTGGCGACCAATAATTATGGCATCTTCGGCTAAGATTCGCTCAACCGCAGTAGCCGTAAATTGAGATTGAAAGCCGTTCAAGATTTTGCTAGATGCTTGTAATCCATGATTTTCGTAAGCCAACACATCTTTCAAGCCAATGACCATTCCTGCCAAACGTCCAGCCGTTCCATCTTTGATTTTCTGGTCCACAGTTTCTGCTTGTTTTATTGCTTCGTTTGTATATACTTCAAGAAAAACATTTAGATGTTTATTGGCTTCTATCTGTTTTAAATAATACTTTACCAGCGATAAGCAATTAGTTTCGCCGCTGGAAATGGCTTGTTTTACTGCTTTAAATGAATTGTATCTTGTCATTTTTAAATCATGAGAATGTAAAAACAAAAAAAACAACAGCCACTCAGTTTTCGACTGGGTGCTGTTGTCAAGGTGTTACCAAATTACCGTTTCCTTCGATAGCATCGGGTATCCAATCCGATCAGGCAACGAAAACTTGGTAAAAAAGTCCTTATTTCTCCTCTGAAGTTGCTTTTTCGATATTTTCTTTCACTTCACGTGAAGCATCTTTAAATTCACGGATACCTTTTCCCAATCCACGAGCAAGCTCTGGAAGTTTTTTTGCACCAAAAAAGAAAAGAATTACAACCAAAATCAAAATCATTTCTGTACTACCGAGACCGAACATAATATTATTTATTTAAAGTGTTTTTTTGTCTATAAACTACTGACAACTGCCTGCAGTATTTTATTATTCTATTACAAATATAAAAGTAAATTAGAAATTAAAAAATTAATTTCGTCTTAAACTTTTTAAATGCTATTTCAGTTATTTTACCAAAAAACTACGGTGTTTTCTAGTAAAAGCTTTATTATCAAATGATTTTTCGTTTATGTCGATTAAAAAGTTGGTATTCTCTATTTCTTGTTTTGCCATTGGTTAAACTTAACGAGTTCATCGTCGATACTTTTAAAGATAAATACCAATAATCCAACGTCATCGCTCAAGCCTATAAATGGCAAAAAGTCTGGAATAATATCAATTGGCGAAATAAAATATACAAAAGCGGCAATGATTTTTAATAAATTACCAAGTTCAATTTGGCGATAATCGCCTTCCGCGTAAGCTTTGATGAGTGTACCCATGATGGTAATCTTTTCTCTAATGACATCAAAAATTCCTCCTACACCCAAATCTTGGGTTTTGGCGAGAGCGGTTTGTAATAGTTTTAATAAGCTTTTCGCATTTTTAGAGATTCGAGGTGCTTTTCCCAAAGCACTTTTATAAATGGCGGATTCGATTATTTTTGACAGTAAAATTTGTGTTGAACTCGCTTTGGTACTCATTTTATTAGGTATTGTGCTTTTTAAATGAAATTTTTGGTTAATTGGCTTCTTGAAGTTTTTGTACAAAAATATCTTGTATTAAATCCTCAATTTTTTGTAATATATTATTGAAACGTAAAAACTTATAAAAATCATTCACCAAATATTAAAAATATAAAAAAAACATTCAAATACATTGTTTTGTATTAGATTTGCCCAATAAATTTGTTGATAGAAAACTGTAACTTTTAATTTTATAAAATTCCTGCCAAAATATAACCCCAAAGTCAGGAATAAACTCATAATAAGTTCCCCCTCCAGGGGTTAGGGGGCTTTAAAATACATGAAAGTAACAGTAGTAGGTGCAGGTGCGGTTGGTGCAACCACTGCCGATAACATTGCTCGTAAGCAAATCGTAGATGAAGTTGTATTGCTTGATATTAAGCAGGGTGTTGCTGAAGGAAAAGCAATGGACTTAATGCAAACGGCCTCATTAGAGGGCTTCGATACAACTATTATCGGTTCGACAAATGATTATACAAAAACTGCAAAATCTGATGTAGTCGTTATTACTTCGGGTTTACCACGTAAGCCAGGTATGACTCGTGAGGAGTTAATTGGCATCAATGCTGGTATCGTGAAAGATGTGGTTACAAAAATCTTGACACACTCACCAAAAGCAATTTTGTTGATTGTTTCTAACCCTATGGATACCATGACTTATTTGGCGTATCAAGTAGCTCAAGAAATGGGTGTAAACAAAAAACGTATCATCGGTATGGGTGGTTCTTTAGATTCATCGCGTTTTCGTTATTTCTTATCCCAAGCAACTGGTTTTGCACAAAGTGATATTCACGGACAGGTTATTGGTGGACACGGAGATACTACAATGATTCCATTAACTCGTTTTGCTACCGTAAACAGTATTCCAGTGAGCCGTTTCTTATCGAAAGAAGCTCTTGAGAAAGTTTCTGCTGACACGATGGTTGGTGGTGCTACGCTTACAGGATTGTTGGGAACCTCGGCTTGGTACGCTCCAGGTATCGCATCGTGTGCAGTTGTTGAGGCTATTGTACGTGACGAGAAAAAAGTAATTCCTTCGAGTGTTTACTTAAATGGAGAGTACGGTCAAAAAGACATTTGTATGGGTGTGCCAGTCATAATTGGCCGTAGTGGTTGGGAAAAAATTATTAATATCCGTTTGAACCAAGAGGAACAAGCTGCTTTTGCAAAATCGGCTGATGCAGTTAGAAACATGAACAATGTATTAGCTACATTATAATATTTTTTATTATTCTTTTATAAAACTCGTAGGAAAGTCATTTCTACGAGTTTTTTTTAACCAGAATTTGCTGTAATTTGCACAAAAATCAAGAATAACTATGATGTCTAACTCCGATATTGTTGAAACCATTGAGCTTACCGCAAAGCTACTCGAACTCCATAATGAAGACGAGTTAAGAATAAAAACATTTACGAATGCGGCCTATAATTTGGATAAATACATAGGTGAATTATCGCAGCTTGATTTTTCGCAATTGACTCAAATTCAAGGAGTTGGTAAAATGATGGCAGGTAAAATATTAGAAATGGTCAGCACTGGTCAGCTTCGAGATTTGCAGGATTTATTGGCCAAAACTCCCGAAGGAGTAATCGAAATGTTTAAGATTAAAGGGCTGGGAGCGAAGAAAATTAAAGTTTTGTGGAATGAACTGGGCATTGATAACCTCAACGAATTGCAGATAGCTTGTGAAAACGGGAGTATTTCGAAAGTAAAAGGTTTTGGTGGTAAAACGCAAGAATCGATTCTTGAATCTCTGAAATTTATTCATAGCCAAGCAGGAAAACTGCGAATGGACAAGGCCGCAATTTTGTCTGAAATTATTTTAGAGGAACTTAAGAAAAGCTTCGTGAAAGTTGAGATTTCTGGGCAAATTCGTAGGAAATCTGAAACGGTTGATATAATTTCTCTATTAGCCGCTTATGCTGATGCTTTGCCTGATTTTAATGCAGAAGGTTTTATAAAAGATGAAAAAATTTCTTCACCATTTGTTTGGCGTGGGAAATTTCTGGAAAATAAAATTACTATCGAGATTCGTTATGTTGTTGAAAATGAATTACTTAACAAACAATTCGTTTATACCGCCAATGAAAATCATCTGAAATTTCGTAACGAAAGTGGGGTTTCACTGCTGAGTGTTGGATTGTCAACTTCTTTGGACGAAGTCCAAACGCAAGAAGAGGCAGAAGTACTCATTTATGAAAAATTCGGAGTGCCATACATTATTCCAGAAATGCGTGAGGGCATAAACGAATTTGAGTGGATGAAGAAAAACAAAAACGAAGATTTGGTTACGTGGGAAAGCCTAAAGGGCATTCTACACAATCATTCAACTTACTCTGATGGAAAGCATTCACTCGAACAAATGGCCACCTATTGTAAGGAATTAGGTTTTGAATATTTGGGCATTGCTGATCACTCGCAATCTGCCACGTATGCAAGTGGCTTATTGATTACAAAGGTACAACAACAGCATGCCGAGATTGAACAATTAAACATGAAACTCTCAATAGACCGACCATTCAAAATTTTGAAAGGAATTGAATCTGATATTTTGGGCGATGGTTCGCTTGATTATCCTGATGAGATTTTGGCAAGTTTTGATTATATTGTTGCATCGGTTCACTCGAATCTTACAATGAATCAAGCCCGTGCAACCGAACGTTTAGTGCGTGCTATCGAAAATCCATATACCACAATTTTAGGTCATCCAACGGGTCGATTATTACTTTCACGTCAAGGTTACCCAATTGATTATAAGGAGGTTATTGATTGTTGTGCTGCTAATGGGGTGGTAATTGAAATCAATGCCAGTCCTTACAGACTAGACCTTGATTGGCGTTTGATTGAATATGCCCTTGACCGAAATGTGATGTTGAGTATAAATCCAGATGCTCACGAAATGCTAGGTTATCACGACATGCACTATGGCGTTGCGGCAGCACGTAAAGGAGGTTTAACTAAAACCATGACTTTCAATGCTTTTAGTTTGGTTGAAATAGAGGAATATTTGGGAAAAAGAAAAAAATAATTCCACACAAGGTGTTCGCTTAGACGTAGGCGTGCTAAATAGACGTAGCGGTTCTACGTCTCTACCTTATCAATAATTGCAATGTCTCAAAATTAACCTCACCGTCGAATTAGGGAGAAGCATCGTGTTTTATAAGTCGAATAATTAAAATTTGTTCTAATTTTCGTTGTTTTTGGAACAACGTACTTGTCTTTTTCTATCGGACTAAACAGGATTAAATTATTTTCGATTTAAAACTTCCTCCATCTGTCTGATTAATTCTTGGCCTTCGTAGCTGCTTGGGTCACTTACTTGTGAGACGGCAAAATTCCCTTTTTTATCAATCAAATAGTAAGCTGGAATGCCATTTACGCCATAATTTTTTGTAATTGTGCTATGTTCATCAACTCGTAAGTTAATGCCTTTAACATCATACATTTTTATTGCTTCACGCCAATCAGTATCATTATCGAGTGAAATTTGAATAAAAATTACATCATCTTGAAATTTGGCTTTTACGGTTTCCATAAATTTCATGTCATAAATACACGGCCCGCACCAACTCGCCCAAAAATCAATATAAACAGTTTTTCCAAGAAAATCTTTAAGAGAAACTTCTTTACCATCAATATCTTTTAGTTTGAATGGTTTTGCAGGCGAGCCTTTGGCAAGTGTTTTAGAGAAACTTACTTTTTTAGATATATAATTTTTGTAGTCTCTATTGGTAGCCGTTGCTAAGAAATCATCAACCATTGTTTGAATTTTCGGTGTGATATTTTCGGCCTCAATTATATTTTTGAGTTTGAATGCCGTTATTCGTTCTATCAATTGAAAAGAAAAATATGCACGAGAATACGATGATTTGATGAGATTTATTTCTTCTAGTTCTGTTAGATCTTGCCGTTTTCTGAAGGCTGATTTTGCAACGAATAAATCCATTAGATTCTGAAACATATTGCCATATTCGAGCGAATGTGCCTGCACTGAGTCTGGAAGTTCTTCCATTTTAAATGAACTTTTTACTTTTTCTTCAGTCCAAGAAGCGTATTTGTTTCCTGAAAGAAAGTTTACCTTGTAATTTTGTAATGTTCCAATAATATCGGCTTTACGAGATTGAATAAAGTTGTCGGAAATATAGGCTGTTTTCTCTAAAAACTCTATTTGTGTTTGTTGCTCATTATCTAAAAAAACAAAATATTGTTCCTGTGGAGCTTTGCTAAGAGCAGCGGCTTCTTTTTCAAAATCTCGTTTTTCTTCAAATTGTTCTCGCTGTTTTACATAGTAATTTAGTTTATCCGATCCCTTTCCCGAAAACTTAAGCGAAGACCAAAAGTTTTTTGGAGCAAACTTCATCGAAATATCATCTTCTGGCTCGATAATCCAATAATGAAAACCCTTATCGGCGTAATAAAAATCAATGTATGCAACATGATTGAGGCTAATGCTGAAGCTAAATTGGTTTTTATCATTAAGCTTGATTTCGTATTCTTCTTCATCGCCAACCCAGTCTCTATATAGTGTAATTAATACTTTTCGTTCGGTGGGATTTTGTACCTGGCCAGATAGTTTGAATAAACCTTGTGCACAACAAATATTTGA
>CAMAQF010000113.1 GCA_945860265.1 Emticicia agri
GTTCCATTCATAGATTAAGATATACGCTTCAAAGCCTTGTTGTTGCCCACTGCTTAAATGCCAGATAAATGGCGTTTTGGGCAGGTACATAAACAAGTTGAGGTGATTGCTTAATTGGTTGAAGAAATGATGCTCTAGATATTCGTTTACAGAACGACCCAACAAACTATCCAACTGCATATACTGAGCTGCCGTGAAACCGTTTTGTAAACAATGCTGCTCTAAGCGTTGGCTTAGGGCTTCTTCGCCTGGCAAGCCTACCAATGGAATAATGCCGTCATCATCCTGCTGCAAAAGGGTACGAATGGCATCTGCCAAAAACTCTAAAGCAATTTCAGAAGCTCTTGCTGCTGGCACTGCGTTGGCTTCTTTGAACCAATACCATACATTGATGGGGTTGACCTGATGGCGGATGCAAAATTCTTCTAAATCATTATTACTTTGGTAAAGTGTAGCAAAACCTTCTTTGATTTCTCTTATTTGGGTTTCATCAAAAGGGGTGATAGGTAAGTTTTGAATATGCTCTGTAACTTCAGCTATTGGGTTTTGTAATTGTGCTATAAATGCATCTTTGGCTTCTTTAAACACAGCTAATGAACCAATGGAAAGACCCATTTTTGCTTCTACCTGCTCACGGTCTGCATTGCTGAGCTCATATACTTCAAAAATCAATTCGTTGATGATGGCTTCATTGATAAGCACTTGAGTGTGGTGAGCATTCTCAAAATTAAGATATGCCAGTACTCGGGCTTTTAAAGAAGCTCCTTGAAAAGCTAATAATGGGCTTTGCTTAAAATTGGTTTCAATTATATGGTAAGAACAAAGATTTTGCTTGGTTAAAATATTAGTATTTGAAAGTTCTGTAATAGTTGTTTTTTTTACTTCTGTAGGGATTACGAAAGGTATTCTTTTTAAATCACCTACCTGAGTATTAACAGTTGGATTAAGACAATCAGTAATGTAAAAACTAAGATTGGAATTTAAAAACCCAATAAAATACTTGATATCATCTTTTATTTTTGGAAAAATACACGAACCGCCTACATCGAATGCATAGCCCTTAGGCAGATAACGAAATGAAACACCCTTTGAACCGCTTGCAGAATAGGTTATACCTTCTTTAAAATAGTATGCCTTATTCCTGAGAATTGAACCAGGATAATTATTTAATATTTCACCTTCATCAGACCAATCTAATATACACCATAAATTACCAAACCACTTATTGTATGGACCCCCTTTTGAGTAACCAACCCATTTATTTTGAGAGGAAGATAAACTACTTGAATAACTTAATTCCCACCAAAGTCTTAAAAAAATATCATTATTCCCAGTTCCCATCCCTTGTGCAACATCACTATAAAAACTAATTGCCTTCTCTTTAAACTTCTCCCTAAATCCATCACTAATCCAATAGATAAAAGGCCAGCCTTCGATGATTTTGAGTTTTTCTTGGGGAAGAGTAATGTTGTGTTTGTTAGGTCGGTTTGAAATATTATCATCTAAGGCTTCTAAGCAGAAGTCTTTCTTAAACTTTTCATTTGGTGTTCTCGTGTATTGGTCTAAAGAAATGAACCAAGATTTTTCTTGTATATCATTGCCCTTTTGAAGCACATAAAATGCAGGGTCAACCATTACAGTGCCAAATAGGTTGCTTAACCCATAATCTACAAAAACACTGATGTGTGTTTTCTCCAAAATGAATTTACGGACATCTTCAAAAGTTTTGATGTACATAAAAGTCAATGGATGGATGAGTGCTATCTTTCCGTTTTCAGTTGTTAATTCAAAACAACGCTTAATGAAAACAGCATACAAATTGGAATTGAATTTATATGGCTGCTTGTAATTGGCTTCTACAAATATTTTCAGTTCGGGGCCAAAATCTGCACTATCAGTATATGGAGGGTTAGCTACTGCTACATCGTACTTTTGAGTAAGTAGTTGCAAAAAGGTAATGGCATCCTGTGTTTTAGTATTCAAGAATGTTTGACCTTGTTTGGCAGTATTCTGGGCTACTGCCTTTTGTAGATTGGTAAAAAAGGCATTTCTAAAATTGGCGTAATCTTCTAAATTTTGCTGCCCAAAAAGTGTAACTTGGTTTGGGTCGTTTTTATCTTTTGTGCCAAACCATTTCAAGTTTAGTTTTTCTTCTAAGCGAATGAGTGAGCCAAATTTGTGGGCATTTTGCAGGTCTTCCCAAAGGTCTTCAATAATCTTTCTTTCTTTTTCGCCTACGTTTCCATCGTCAAAAATATCTTGTACATCATTGTAAGCTGGTAAGAAAAAGTCGGAACTAACGATACTGAAATGCTCTATTTTGGCGGTACGTTTTTTTCGTTTTGCTTTAATGTATAAACCCAACTGAGCCAACTGTATGGCTCGGTCGTCTAAATCTACACCGTGTAAGTTGTGTTCAATAATGAGTTTAGGCACATCTACTTCGTTGTAATCTGCACCATAGTTTTCTATTTGGTCTATGTACAAAGCGTAATACATATCAAAGCCATACAACAAATAATTACCCGATCCTGTGGATGGGTCTATCATTCTTATTTCGTGTAGTGGCTTTCGTTCTCTTGTTTGCGAACTTGGAGCATTGGCAATTTTATACTTATTGCGTATTTCACTATCGGGGTACATTTCCAAATAGAGTTTTCCTAAACTGTTATCTACCAAAAACTGCACTACCCAACGTGGGGTGTACACTTGGCTTTGGATGCTTACTTTGTTGTATTCTGTTTTATCGCCACTGGCTTTATGGGCTGCTTTTTTGTAATTGTTATAGCTTTCGTATAGCCAACCCAATACATCATCACTTTTCCAAATTTCGGTTTCTACTTGTGTATCGGTTTCTACCTGATTAAAGGCATTGATGATGCCTTGCAATTCTAATGCTGTTGGCAGCAAATGATAGGGATGCTGAGGGCTGAATAAAGGAATATCGGAAGCTAATTTTTGCAATTGGTCTTCCAGGAAAAGGAGCAAGCCTTCGGCTTCTTCATTTCTTGCATTGGGGTTTTGCTCTAACCAAGCCAAATGAGCAAATGAACGACCACCGTGGCTTTCTCTTCGGGTTACAATTTCGGGGTGCAAGGTATGGGCTTCCATTACTTTGAGAGCCGCCAAACGATTGAACAACGTAAAGGTGAGTTCTTCTACCAACTTCTCATAAGCATCAGCCACAGTGCCTGTTTCTGCAATAAACACTTCACGGATGGTTTCCATCCGTTTGCGTTCAGCAGGCATATTTACAATGGCTGTCAATTGCCCTTCATTTATACCCATTCTGCCCAAGCGATTGCGAAAGGCTTGGTCAATGAGTTGGCGTATATGTTCTACGTGTTCACTAAGTTTCATTTTTTATCAATTACGAATTTTCAATTAGGAATTAGGAATTTCTATTCCAAGTTTAGTTTTCATTGTTTTGATGATTGAACCCATTATTCGGAGCAATTCATCACAATCATTTAGGTATTCACTTGCTTTATCAACTTCCAAATACCCTGTATCTTTTAATAATCTTAGCCAGTAATGACTTTCACGGGCTTCTTTGTAAGCAATATTCAATTTAGCAAAAAAGTCTTTTGAAGATTGGCCACCAATTCCTTCTTCAACATTTGCACCAATCGAAGTTCCTGAACGAAGCAATTGTTTGGATAAAACATATTCTCTCTTTTCCTCTACCAAATAGCGGTATAGGTTCACTACTTTAATGGCAAAATCATAAGATTTGGTTTGTATAATATTCTCCTGTTTCATTCCTAATTTCTAATTTTTAATTCTCAATTGAAACTTCGTCATTATCAGAAGCACTTGCCAATTTTTGCAATTCACCCTGCAACCAAGTTTTGTATTCAGACACTTTCATTTTTGAAGTTGGCATTTTAACCGCATACTTTTTAACTGTTGGTGTTGGAGGTGTTCCGGGTTGTGGTTCGGGTGCTTTAGTTTTGATTAAACTGGCTTTAGCAATTTCAATTTCTGCCTTTTTGCTTGGATACAAGTCAATGAATGAAAGCACTTCGGAATAAGTGAAACGACTTTGTTTGTCTTTTACATCAAAATCAATCGTTATAGCAGAAAGGGTTCTTTGCTTTGCGTATTGATTAAGTGCAGTGGCTTTTGATGATGCAAAGTTATTAAGGCCAGCAGGCAATGTTTCAATTTCCTTGATTAGCTCAGTTGCCAAAGCATCGATCTCCGTGTATTTAGCAGCACAATCTTTCATAGCCGTACTAAACAGTTGATGATATTCATCTTTTGTTTTTTGTGCTGATTGCTGAAGGGATGCAAAGTTTTTAATTACATCTCCATTTAAATGGCTGTCGAAGTCGGCTCTTAGTTGCTGTATTGCTGCATTACTCATTGCAGCTTTGGTTAATTCATCCTCTACCGCAATAATAAATGACTTCCACTCTTTTACTTTTGAAAGGTTATTTCTGATGAACTTCTCTACTTTTTCAATATCCTGCAAGGCTATTAGAAAAGCATCTTTAGCAGCTAAAAATTCCACCGCCTTATCAATGTAGTTTGCTTCGCTTACTGCACCAGTAAACCCGCCAATAAAGGTGGCGTTTTCATCAGCCTTTGGAAATAATTTATCAAACTCCTTCTCGCTGTTTCGCAGTGTAGTTACTTTATCAGCAAAATGTTTGGCTGTATCTCTTACGGCTGAAACCAATTCAAAATCATTGGTATTGTAATCTATTTTATGGCCTATATATTTTTCGGCTTCAATATCTAATAGGAATTGAGCTAACTCTTGTTTTTGCAATGCTGAAAGCGATTTAGAAACCGCTTTGAAAGTTGCTCTACGAAACTCACGGGCTGCATTAAAAATGGCAGGTACACCATCATCACGCCAAGAGAATTTTTCTACTCCGTTGTATTTGGCAATAACTTTTCCTGCTCTCATTAAAGCTGCCACAGAAGATATAACCGTACCGAATGTAAAGCCAGCAGGAGGTTGTTCTAAATCTTTTTCAAGGGTTGTTCCATCAACAAACGTGTTCCTTATTTTGTATAAAATTTCTTCTGCAACCTTTAGGTTTTCACCAATGAAATTTCCCTGAGCATCAAAAAAGGCAAAGTCACTTCCAGTAAAGTACTGCTGGAGTCTTGCATTATTGGCTTCTTTAATAACCGCAGCAGCTACACTGTCGCTTAATTGTGAACCCAAACGCTTGCTGTAAACATTCTGTATAATTTGCTTCTGCTGTGTTTGCAGGGTTGTTTGCCAATTGTCTTTATTTAATTGCAGTGTATTGTACAAATAAATGGCTGTAGCATTTAGCAAAGAATCTTCCACCAAATCCTTAATACGATTTTGCTTTTCGCCTTTGGCAGTTGAGAAGCTAATCAATATTTTACCTTCTTCAGAATTTGGATTGTTGTATTTCTGCTCTAAATAAGTAGTGCGTTCTACTTCATCTATTAAGCGGTCTAATTCTTTAAAATAACTATTGTCTGGCACTAACCACAACAGGTCTTTATCGTTTTGATGCTGCACCTTTAAGGCATCAATATCTGTGGTACGGCTGTCTGAAATATTGTAAACGCTTTTTACTTTTAATTTTAAGTATTTCAGATTGGGTGTAGTTAGTTCATCATCATTATCGGTAGTGATAAAGAAATCATATTGTAAGCCTGTATCGGTTACTTTGGCTATTGTTTTTGTAAACTGGGCTGCTTTGTATGCAGTTACTAATTGCTTCTTTTTAACGAAGCCTTGAACTGTGAAACCGTTCATTTCATCCAATAAACGTTGTTCAATATCAGAGGTGATGCGGTAAGTTTTGTTGGTATCTAACAATACTTTTGCCTCTGTCAATACTTCAAGTGCCTTTGTTATATCATCCTGCACTTTAAACTGATCGTCAGGGTCGCTGATGAATGATTTAATGATGTTGGGCAAAGTAGATGGAGTAACTTCCGCTTCGGTTAGGAAATTGATGGTTTCTAAAAGTTTTCTTCCAGAAATAGATGAACCTGCTTCGGACAAAATACGTTCTGCGTTATCGTAACGGCTCACCAAACGAACTGGAGGCTGTGGCTGACCTTCTTTAGCAATATGCCAACCTGTAACAGTGTGAAACAAATCGGTATGCTGAACTTCCTGCTTTAAAATATCGTAAGTAGTTATAATCATTCCCCTTGCTGCTACTTTGGTAGAAGCATAACCCTTTGTACCAAAGAGAAAGTTTTGAAGCAAGTCGAACTGATACTTGTAAAAAGGGTAATAAGTGGCGTAGTTATCTGCACTATCTGTTTTGCTGATACCTGCTCCGTGAATAGAGGCGTGGTCGGCAATTTTCCCTGAATTTTTTTTGTAATGCTCAGTCAATTTTTGAATACCTGTTTCGGTTTTCTTTAAAAGCCTGTTACGAATGATTACACCAACTTCGGTTGCTTCAAGATGTATTTTAGTTTTAAAACGGTCAGTTACTTTTGTGAGCTGTGCTTTACTTACATTTGAGTTATTGATTACATCATCCAATTTTTCTTGTGCAATGGCAATAGTCCAAACCTTTCCACCTAATGAAGAAAGGGATTCACTTACACCTTCCAGGTCTAATAAGTTAAATTTTTTCTGATTAATAGCTTCACTGGCTTCATCAAAAAGGAAAATTACTTTCTCGTTTTTTTCAACCTTTAAATAGTTGCTTATTTCTTCTCTTAACCGAGCAGCACTAAACTGGTCTATATCCCTACGAATAGTAGTTATTAGATTATCGTAATCTGCATCAGAGTTGCCCTTTTTTATGAATAACTCTTTGATGGCTTTTGCATACTTGAATGAGCTTGTTTTTAATTCATTCCAATCTGAGCCTGTAGCATCAAAAATGAAATCTTGTACCGCAGTCTTGTTTTCACTTAGCATCAATTGGAATAAAAAAATGCCGTGTTCATTTTCAGGTAAACCAAGAGACCTTAAAAAGTTTCTGAAAAGGGTGAATGATAAGCCCTTTGAGGTGTCTTGTTTTGCAATGTCAAGAAATACTACTCTTGAGTGTATGGCATCCAATCTTGATAAAGCATTTTTCACTAAGGCTTCATCATTTATACCAATAAAACGTTGAGTTATCCTATCTCTTGCAGGTGTACCAGCTATGATGCGATTACTCAACATATAGCCAAGTAACTTGCCAAAGTATGATTTGCCAGAGCCATAAAAACCTGAAATCCAAACACCTGTTTCAAGAATATTGGAAGTGAATATTCCAACAAAATCGGCATATTCCTTTGCTAAACCATCGGTAACAATATAGCTTTCAATTTCATTTTGTATTTCCTTTTCGGATATGTCTTCTAAGTCAATGACGTTTTTAATGTCTTCAGATAGATCTATGGTTAGTATGTCTTTTATTTTCATTTAATTCTTTAATTAACAATCATACATCTGTACTTAGATGCTGGTCGAGAGTTTAGAAACATTAATTGATCTCCATCCTGTGTGGCTGGGTATAAAATAATTAAAGGTGATTTTGCCTTCATTACTAATTCGTTTTCCATTAAATGAATGTTGTCTATTCCACTACCATAGAGTGCTCCGCTATGGATGAGTACAGGTATTTTATTTTCATTGAATGTTTCTTCAATTGCAGCGAGCAGGTGCTTGAACAAATCGGCACTTGTTTCGCCTTCAGGTGCTTTGAATATTTGATGAACCGAACCCCTTAACAAATCAAACATTTCAGCAAGGACAGTTTGATGCGCTTCAACAAACGAAATCAACATTTCATTTATGTCAATAATTTTATAGGTATCATGAGGCATCATTTCTACCAGTTTTTCAATGTATTGAAACTCCAATATTGGTGGGCAGACCAATAAAATGGAATTACCCCCATTGGCATTCAGGCGGATTTCTGAACGTTTATCAGATTCCACAATCCGCTTTAACTGCGTGATGATATGTTCAGGATTTAGTGATGTGTTCATAAATTGATTCGTATGGTATTAATGGTTCAATACTGAGCTTGTCGCCTGTATAAACCACATTAAAATATTTTGAAAACTTTTTTTGTAATAGCCTGTCCAGAAAAGCTTGCTTTTCACTGAAGCAGTATGTAAGCCAGTGGCTGTTTACAAGATTAGGCTTGTCTGAGATAGCAGCAATCCAATAAGTAAACAGAACAAACATAGCATCGTTGAGATGTGGATGCACTATGCTTTTGTTTACCGAACCTATCATGATACCAAACTTTTTCAATAGAGTAAGGTATTTGGATGCCGTAGTTGTAACTGTAATCTCAGACCACTTTTTTAGATCATCTTCTGAAAGTTTTAATTCATTGATACAAGCCACTACTTCATCATTTTTTACAGATACCCTTCCGCTATAAAAAGCAGGAAAAAAAACTTTATCATTGATGTGAAACAACAATTCATTATTAGCTGAGGCATTCCAAAATAAAAGTAAAAGTGTATCGGCACTTGTGCCGTTTACTTTTATGGCCTGTCTGATAATTGTTTCTAATTCGGGTTTTTCATTTTGTATCAATGTTGCTTTAATAGCTTTTTCAAAGCGTTTTACAGACTTATCCGTTTTTATGGCAGTGTAAGTATGTATCCCACCTTTTTCTTTGATGGAATCCATATCCTCGGAAAGGAAAACTTTTATCAAGTTCCAGTCAGGCAGACTGCCTAAAACGTTTATGTCTGAGTTTATTTTCAATTTATTTTAGTATAGTTTATTCAGGGTCTTACACACTATCTATTTATGTCAAAAGTCTAAAATTTTCTTCCACTTGATTTTCATAATCCGTTTACCAAAATGGTTGTTCATCGCTTTACTATTGATTTATCAAATATGGACAAATATAAACAAATAAAAGCAAGGCAAAACTGGCTTATTTTGCACGAATATACAGTTCGCAAAGCCTGCAAAAACAATCAGTGCTAGATTAAAATTGTACCGCTAAAAATGAAGGATTGGCAAAAAAACAACACTGAATGGCGTGTATTAAAACTTACTTTTTAATCTATTCCAAGATTTTTATGTACTTCACTCAAACCTTTAAAAATTGCTAACTTCTCCAGTGCTAATATTCGCTTGGCTTCTGGTAAACATGGAATACAAGACGGATATTTTATTCCTTTGTAATTAACTCGGCATTTAGGACATAATTCCATGTTGCAAATATCATAATGGTAAGCACATTTGCCGCAAGCGGTAATCGTACCTTCAAAGGACAGGTATTTTATGTTGTCGTTGAGATAATTCAAAAATGCTTTTTTCTCCAAAGTGTGTTTACATTCTACCTTTGTTTTTTCTCTTTGTAACCAGTATTTTATCTCTGATAAACTTTGTTTTATTCTATTATTTTGTTTCAAATGAAAACACTTATCTCGTATTTCGATTCCATCCTGATTTGCAAAAAAACCAGCCAAAAGCTCATCGCTTGATTTGTAAAGTGGTTCAGCAAATTCATGCCTACAGTTTATACAGAGGTATGGTGGGTCTTTTCGGATTCTTTTATTGGGCTTTCTATCGTTACAATTAGGACATAAAGCTGTGGGTTCTTAAGTATAAATGGCCTGTATGAAATTCACTAATTCTGCCTTATCAATGTCCGCAGAGGTATTGATATAATCTTTAGTATATTTATTGGTTAATTCTCTTAAAAAATCTACGTATTTACGCGGGTGGACAAGATGCTGAAGTGTTAACTTTTCCGTGCTATTGCATATTTGGCATTTGTCTTTTATGATATTAGCCCGCCTTTCCTTCCAGTCTTTTGTATGCCATGATCGCTGACCT
Source organism: Emticicia agri (assembly GCA_945860265.1). Classification (GTDB taxonomy): domain Bacteria; phylum Bacteroidota; class Bacteroidia; order Cytophagales; family Spirosomataceae; genus Emticicia; species Emticicia agri_A. The sequence goes on from CAMAQF010000113.1 coordinate 9,767, forward strand.
TCTTTTCTACTTCCCCATAATTTTTGCATGGCTTCTTCAATGCCTACTTCGTTATGTAACAATTTATCTCTTAAATCCAGAAGTTCCTTATAATTCAACATTTCGTTTGCTGGTTTATACGTTAATTACAAAATTCACTGAATATTTCAATTTTCAAATATTTTTTTTCCGAATCCACATCCCCCAAAAATAAAAACCAATAATTCCCCCTTGCAAAATCTGCAAATGATGATACCGCATTTTGCGAATATTGCAGCCTAAACATCCCCCAAAATTATACCCGATAGGGAATAATTCATACTAAAAGCATATAAATTACACCCGAAAAGGTATAATCTACTTACAACTCAACAAAAATACACCCGAAAGGGTGCAAAATCACAAATTAATCCTATATTTGTACCCTAATGGGTATAAAATGAACCTTGCAGATTTTGTAAAAGACAAACGCAAACGGGTGAAGCTCACGCAGCCCGAACTCGCCGAAAAAGCCGGTGTGGGCCTGCGATTTATTCGTGAACTCGAACAAGGCAAACAAACCCTGCGCTTGGATAAAGTAAACCAAGTATTGCAACTCTTCGGCTGTGAAGTTGGTGCAGTGCCACATACCACTAAAACCGATACCTAAATTTCATATTCAACCTCATGCGCAAAGCAGCTGTAAAAATAGAAAACCGAGTAGCGGGATGGCTTATCCAAGATGAGCAAGGCTACCATTTTGTGTACGACATGATGTATGCTGCACAACAGGACGCCCGACCCGTAAGTCTGACCCTGCCGCTGCAAGAAGTTGCCTATACGTCGAACGTGCTGTTCCCGTTTTTTGATGGCCTGATACCCGAAGGATGGTTGTTGGAAATAGCAGAAAAGAACTGGAAACTGAATTCCAAAGATCGCATGGGTTTATTGCTGGCCTGCTGCAAAGAGTGCATCGGTGCTGTCAGTATTGAGGAAGTTAAAGAATTGGAGACACTATGAACAATTGTTTGTTTTGTTATCGCCCTTTAGACCAAAATGAGGAGGACTTTCATACATCCTGCTCCAAAAAAATATTTGGACAAGCAACTCCACCGGCATTGCCCTATTCCGAAGAAGATCTGGAACCATTGGCCAAAGACATAATTCAAAGTCAAACAGCGGTAACAGGGGTTCAGGCCAAATTGTCGTTGCATATCTCTGGCAACATAAAAGAAGGTACAGAGCGGAGATTCACTATTGTGGGCTTGTGGGGAGGCTATATTTTAAAACCGCCCACTGCATTATATCCGCAATTGCCAGAAGTTGAAGATGTAACCATGCATTTGGCACAAATGGCCAAAATAATAACTGCACCCCATAGTTTAATTCGACTGCAATCTGGAAACTTGGCGTATATAACCAAGCGTATAGATCGAACAAAAAAGGGAAAATTGGCCATGGAAGATATGTGCCAACTCACCGAACGCCTAACAGAAGATAAATACAACGGCAGTTATGAGCAGATTGGCAAAGCCATAACGAAATATTCAGCTACCCCAGGATTGGATATGGTGAACTTTTTTGAGCTGTTACTCTTTTCCTTTCTTACTGGCAATGCCGATATGCATCTGAAAAATTTCTCCCTTCTTGAGGAGCCCGGTTTGGGTATGACATTTTCTCCGGCATACGACTTGGTGAATACTGCTTTGGTAAATCCAGCAGACGACGAAGAAATGGCTTTAACACTCAATGGAAAAAAGAAGAAACTGAACAAGCGGGATTTTGTGTCGGCCATGAATGCATTGAAAGTGGACGAAAAACAACAGCAGAACATATTTAACAAGATGTCTATAGCCTATTCCAAATGGCAAGAACACATAGACCGCAGTTTTATGAGTGCGGACTTTAAAGACCAATATAAATCCATTTTGACGGAAAGAATGAATCGTTTACTATAGAAATCCCAAAGCGATGGAATGTTGTGCCCAAGCCTTACAACAACAGCGTCGCCAGGTTTGCCAATTCGCTGCGCTCTCCTTTTTCTAAGGTAATGTGGGCATACAATGGTTGTCCCCTTAATTTATCGATTAAATACGACAGTCCGTTGGATTCTGTATCCAAATACGGGGTGTCGATTTGGTGGATGTCGCCAGTAAACACAATTTTGGTACCCTCCCCTGCCCTAGAAATGATGGTTTTTACTTCCAATGGCGTCAGATT
>CAMAQF010000114.1 GCA_945860265.1 Emticicia agri
AATCAAGCAAAGTTAGTTTTTCGTCATTTGTAAGCGTTCCGTTTTCCCCCAGTGAACCGCAAATAATAATGCCATACACTCCAGCTTCGATTTGTTTTTCGATATTGAAGTTAAACATGTCTAAATCAAGGCTTTCGTCTTGGAAAAAAGGAGTTGTTACAGCAGGATAAACGCCAATCCACGATGGTTTCATATTTCAATGAGTGAATGATAAAATAATAGAATGAGTGAATGTTTTTTCTTACAAAAGTAGTAAAATCAAATCAAGAAAACTTATCTTAAGTTTGCAAATAGTTGTACTAAATTATTATAAAAATAAAAATAAATTATAATATTAAGGTAAATTAGTAATTAATTATTACATGCTTATTCTATCATTCACTCATTCAGAACGGTCGGCGTACCGCTTCTAAATTAGCATTGAAACCTCTATTATTCCGAATACCAAAAACTGAAACTGAGTATTTCAGTGGGCAGGTTGATGATTTGCCGTATTTTTATGATACGCTACATTTTCACCCCGAATGGCAAATTACGCTTATTCTTGAAAGTGCCGGAACGCAGTTAGTAGGCGATAATGTTGAGCGTTTTCAGCCTTTTGATGTCTATTTTCTTGGAAGTAATTTGCCGCACGTTTTCCGAAATGATGCCGAATATTATATTGAAAGCCAAAGAGCAAATTCTGTCTCAGTATATTTTAGGGGAGATTTATTGGGTGAAAATTTCTTCGATATTCCCGAAACTCAGTATTTGAAAGAGTTATTGATAGAAGCATCGAGAGGAATCCGAATTAGAAATAATGAAGCCAATGCTCTTACCGATTTAATAAAATCAATCGCAAACAAGCAAGGTTTTAACAAATTACTAACTTTTTTGCAGATTTTGAACGAAATTGATTTATCGCCTAATAAAGAGTTTTTATCGAGTATTACGTATCAATCTCCACAGAAAGAAGTTGATAATCAGCGGATTAATGCGACATTTGAGTTTTTGAATAAAAACTTTGAGCGACAAATTCTGTTAGAAGAAGTAGCCGAAATTGCCAATATGACACCCAATGCTTTTTGTAGATTTTTTAAACTGCGAACCCGAAAAACTTTCTCAGATTTTCTGAATGATATCCGTATAGGTCACGCTTGCCGAATGCTTCAAAATAATGAAAAAAGTGTACTAGAAATCTGCTTTTCGAGTGGTTTTAATAATGTTTCCAATTTCAATCGGCAATTTCAACGACGCATGAAAATGTCGCCAAGTGTTTATTTGAGTAAGTTTTGATAAATGCCGTTATTAAGAATGGCTTATATACAGACTAAATAAATGCTTTTGATAAAACGACATTATGTGGAATCGATAACATATTTTAGAAAGAGTTAAAAACATAATTGATAACCAAATAGTTAACTCTACAAAACAATAATAATTTCATTCCAAAACCGACTAAACGTGAACAAATATTTACAGAAATGGACTGCTTTTTATGATAAATTGGAAGAAAATTGGCATTCAATTCAAGCTTCAAAATTAATCAGCAGTTTGGTAGTTTTCTTCTTCGTAATTGGCATTATAATTACCTTACTTTCACATTTTCATATTATTGACCTAAATGTTGGAAAGTTTTTTGCCATTGAGTTAGCTTTTAGTATTCTTCTGATAAGTGAAATCTTAGGCTTGGTCTTTATTATTACTCATTCTGTTGCTGATTCTGTCGGGAAACAGTTTGAAATTATTTCGCTAATTCTTTTGAGAGATGCTTTTAAAGAAATGGGACATCTGCCTTTTGATGTAAAATGGAGTACCTCAATCCTCTCAGACCTCTTACCACTGTTGACAGACGCAATTGGTTCGGTCGTTATTTTTCTAATTATTGGCTTGTTTTATAATGCTCAAAGGCACGTCAGAATTACAAATAGTCAAAATGAACAATTACGTTTTATAATGCTAAAAAAATCAGTCGCTAACGTATTATTAATGACTTTTTTATCCATTTGTATTTATGATTTTATTGACTTTTTTCTAACAAATCATTACCATAATACATTTAATCTTTATTATACAATTCTAATTTTTACAGATATCTTAATATTAATTATATCTCTTAGATACAGCAATTTATACATACATTTATTCAGATATTCGTCTTTTGCACTTGCTACTGTCATTATTAGGCTCTCACTTTCTGCTCCAAAATATTATAATGTTCTTTTGAGTGTTTCAGCAGGTCTTTTTGTCTTGATAGTAACATATATTTATAATATGTTAAATAAAAAAGAATCCCTGAAGCAAACTTTATAGATTTTATAATCAAAAGGCAAAGAATTGCAAAGTTTCAGAGGCATCCGTCGATCGGTGTAAAGTGCTGATAATTAGATAATTGAATCTCTGAATTTCCGCAAAACATTTTTGGTAAAATATAAACAACGAATAAATGTTTATTTGAGGATTTTTGGATAATAGTAAGTATAATTTTTAGTTTAATACTATACTTGTTATTTTCAATTAAAATGAATTATATTTATTTGACTTGTTATTTTAAATTTATAAAATAATTGTAGCGAATAATTGAACAATTGGGCTAATAAACCACAAGGTAAACCACTGATTATCAGAGGTGCCCGGCATATTGGCAAAAGTTGGAGTGTGTTAAATTTGGGTAATGCCTATTTTAAAGGAAACTTTATTGAAATAAATCTTGAAAAAAATCCGAGTTTATATAAAATTTTTAAACAAGATTTCATACCAAGCAGAATCGTAAAAGACCTTGAACTAATTTTAAATATTGGTATTGAAGCTGGTAAAACTTTGCTTTTTATTAACTAGATTCTAGAATGCCCAGAGGCTATATTGGCTCTTGGATATTTTTATGAAGAAATGCCAAATTTGCACATAATAGTGGAAGGTTTATTATTGGAATTTGTTTTAGGTGATATTTCGTTTCCAGTGGGCAGAGTAGAACAGCTTTCTATATATCCGATGATTTTTGTTGAGTTTCTATGGGCTATCAATAAATCAAAATTGGCTGAGGTATTAAAAAAAAATAATCACAGCCACAAAGCCAGATTGTGATACAAGAGATAAAAACTGCCTTACAAAAATATTTTATTGTGGGTGGTATGCCCGAATGTTTGCTTACTTTTGATAAATCCAACAGCTATTTAGCTGTCCAAAGTCTTCAATCTGATTTATTATTTACTTACAATCAGGATTTTCATAAATATAAGCCAGCCGTAAAGACCGATTGTATAAATGACGTTTTGCAAAACTGTGCTCAAAAAGTAGGACAACAAATAATATATACGAAATTGAGTGACCGTTTTACGATGCCCACTTTTAAAAAAGCATTTGAGGCTTTAAAAAACGCTCGTTTAATACACAAAGTAAGCAATGTTTCGTTGACAGGCTTGCCAATGACAACTTCAGGAAAACAATTTAAAGCGATATTTTTAGACATTGGCTTGCTGGTAAAATACAGCGGAATAAATATAGCAAAAGAACTTGAAAACGAATCGCTTTTAGGAATTTTTCAAAGAGTTTTGGCCGAACAATTTATTGGTCAAGAAATAATAGCTACTCGAAATGAACTGAATTATTGGGCAAGAACCGAAAAAAACAGTTCTGCGGAAGTAGAAAACGTGATAGTTAAAGAAGGTGAAATAATACCGATTGAAGTTAAATCGGTAGCAAAAGGAGCTTTGAGGAGTTTACATTTATTATTAGAAACCCATACCAATATCAACAAAGCCTTGGTATTTTCTGAAGCACGATTGGGTGTTGCTGAAAAATTAAATTTTGTGCCTTTGGCCTATCTGAGTGCCATGATATGAAATCTGTTTTTCGAGTGGTTTTGGTAATGTTTCTAACTTTTATCGACAATTTACTGCCACCGAGTGTTTATTTGAGGAAGTTTTGATAATTGCCGTCCTAAGAACGGCTGAAACACTGACTAAATCAAAATTTAGCCAAACCTCTCGACTAACTTTTTCAATATTAAGGAGAACTGGGTTATTTTAACCAAATTTACCCTAATAAGCAAGTTGAAAACTTGCTCTACATCACTGCTTCACCTTCGGCTTAAAAATCAACCTCAATGATTGGTCATAAGTAATATAATTCCAAAGCCAGTTGATAAATACCATTACTTTGTTTTTTACGCCCAAAATCGCCATTAAATGCACAAACATCCATACATACCAAGCAAAAGCCCCTTGAAATTTCCAAAAAGGTAAATCAACCACTGCTAAATGCCTTCCAACAGTTGCCATCGAACCTAAATCTTTGTACTTAAAACCTAATGGTTCTTCTTTTCTCAGAATTCTTAAAAGGTTTTTGGCCAATAATTCACCTTGTTGAATCGCAGGTTGAGCTACTTGCGGGTGTCCATTCGGGTATTTTGGGTCGCCATTCATCACAGCAATATCTCCAATGGCAAAAACATTTGGCAAACCGTCAACTTGATTAAACTCATTGACTTTCAGGCGATTACCACCACCATAAACTTCTTTCGGGAATCCATCAATCGAATTCCCTTTGATTCCTGCCGCCCACACTACATTATTCGTTCTGATTTTTTCGCCCGATTGCGTATAAGCATATTTTCCATCAAAATCTGTAATTCGTACACCATTTCTCACAATTACGCCCAGACGTTCGAGATATTCTTTGCTTTTCGCTGAAGCCTCGTCAGACATCACTTCCAGCACCTCTGGCGATGACCCAACCAAATATATTTTCATCAGATTGAAATCTAATTCGGGATAATCTTTCGGCAAAATGAGACGTTTCATTTCTGCCAAAGTTCCAGAAACCTCAACTCCGGTTGGTCCAGTTCCGACCACAACCATATTCATCAAACCTTCACGAGTATCAGCATCCGTGGCCGTGAGGGCATCTTCGAGATTTTGCAAAACCTTGTTTCTCAGATAAATAGCTTCTGTAATCGACTTCATAGGCATTGCATTGTTGATGATATTCTGCATACCAAAAAAATTGGTGTCCGCACCCATCGCCATTACCAAATAATCATAGCTAAGTTCGCCGAGCTCGGTTTCTAAAGTATTTTTTTCGGTATCAACTTTCAATACTTTCGTAATACGAATATGCACATTAGGTTTATTCTGAAAAATCTTACGAAGTGGAAACGAAATCGAACTTGGTTCGAGCCCAGCCATAGCAACTTGATAAAACAGCGGTTGAAATTGGTGATAATTATTTTTATCAATCAACACAACTTGAACATAGTGTTTGGCAAGTTTTTGAGCGAGAGCTAAACCACCAAAACCAGCACCGACGATTACGACACGAGTTAGATTAGTTACTGGAATATTTGGAGTCATTACAATTAATAATTATAAATTAACAATTAGGCGGCGTTCCCCCAATAATTTCAAAGCTAAGGCTTTTCATTCGCTTATTTTTGCTTTCTTCAATATTTTTAGCATCATTGTTTAGGTCTTCAATCCTTTGTACCTTTGCCGATAGAACTACAAATATTTACATTGAATTTTAAAGAAAACCTAAAAAACGAACCAATTTTTGAAATAATTGCACGTTCGGCAGCCGAAATAAATGTCGATGCTTATGTAATTGGCGGTTACGTTCGTGACCTAATATTAAATCGTCCAAACAAAGATATTGATATTGTTTGTGTGGGAAGTGGCATTGAATTGGCCGAAAAAGTAGCTAAAAACGTAGAAAAAAATGATGAAAACTCTAATGTCTATGTTAGTTTTTTCAAAAACTTCGGTACAGCACAAATTAAAGCTGGCGAAACAGAAGTCGAGTTTGTAGGAGCAAGACGAGAATCTTATCGCTCGGAATCTCGTAAGCCTTTAGTAGAGGATGGAACGCTTGAAGACGATCAAAATCGCAGAGATTTTACGATAAATGCCATGGGTATTTCACTCAATTTAAAAAACTATGGTCAATTAGTTGACCCATTTGGGGGAGTAGAGGATACTAAAAGCAAATTGATTCGTACACCGCTCGAACCCGAAATTACATTTTCCGACGACCCACTTCGGATGATGCGTGCTGTGAGATTTGCTTCACAACTTGGTTTTGATATTGATGGAAAAACTTTCGATGCAATTTCGGCTATGAAAGACCGTATAAGTATTGTTTCTCAAGAACGTATTACCGATGAATTGAATAAAATAGTCTTGTCGAAAACGCCTTCGTATGGATTCAAATTGCTTTATTATACTGGACTTTTACAAATCATTTTCCCTGAGTTTTGTGAGCTACAAGGCGTAGAAACTCAAGATGGAAAAGGGCACAAAGATAATTTTTACCATACACTCCAAGTGCTTGATAATGTGGCTGTTAGGTCGAATGACTTATGGCTACGTTGGGCGGCAATCTTGCATGACATAGCTAAGCCAGCTACCAAACGTTTTCACCCAAAAATCGGTTGGTCGTTTCATGGACACGAAGAATTAGGTGGGAAAATGACTCCAGTAATTTTTCGAAAGTTGAAAATGCCACTCGATGGAAAAATGCGAATGGTGAAAAAACTGGTGCGTTTGCATCTTCGCCCAATAGCTTTAGCCAAAGAAAGTATTACCGACTCTGCATTACGTAGATTATTGTATGAAGCGGGCGAAGATTTAGAATATTTGATGATTTTGTGCCGAGCTGATATTACTTCAAAAGACCCAAATAAAGTAAGAAAATACCTCGCTAACTTCGATAAAGTAGAAGAATTGCTCATTGAGTTGGAAGAAAAAGATAAACTTCGTAATTTTCAGCCAGTAATTACGGGTGAAATAATCATGGAGGTTTTTGATTTGACTCCCTCTAAAGAAGTCGGAACAATAAAATTAGCTTTGAGAGAAGCCGTTTTAGAGGGAATTATTCCAAACGAATTTGAACTATCTTTTGATTATGTTTTGAAAGAAGGTGAAAAATTGAATTTAAAACCTGTGAAAAGTAAAGAAGAAATCAAACATATTTTAGAAACACCTAAACTTGAAGATAAAGAATGAATGACGGAACTAAATTTAAAAGAATGCTCGGTGGAATTTTAGCTGGAATTGGTTTATTATTATTATTATTTGCTTGTATAGCCTTTATGTCAGCCGATGATACCGTAATGGGATTAGCCGTAAAAGGTGCGAGAAAAATTGCCCCAGCAGTATTGGGATTGATTTTATTAGTATCAGGTATTTCTATGGTAAATCGAACCTAGTGCAAAAGCACAAATGTAGAATTAAGACGGGGTCGCCCGTGCGATGTAGAATTAAGAATGATTATTAAGTTGATATGCAATTTTTGTTTATCCACTCTTCATTCTGAACTCTGCATTATTATAACTTACTTCCTCAAAATCTCAATCCCTACGTTGCATTTCAAACAGTGTTTTTTGGTACAGAAATTATTATAAAGTTCAATACTTGCCTGCGAATCAAAAGCTGTTTTTATTGTTAATCCCAAGCCTTCCCACATTTCGGTTATGTGATTTTTTTCAGCTGGTAATGCTTCTAAGAAGCTAACACATCTTGTCATAAGTTCTTGATTATCAGTTTTTTCTGAATAAAAAGCCAATAAAGGAATAACCGTATTTATCAAAATATTGTTAATAGATTCTTTGCCTAAGCCAACCAATTTTTTGTTTACAGTTTTTCCAAAATTATAATGTTCTTGCCAGTAAAGTGACTGTTCAATTTTTAGGGCGTTCCTTAAATCTTCAATCAAATTGGATTGTGTAAAAAGCGAGAAAAAACTTTGTTGTTGTATAATCAAACGGGCTAATTGAGCGATTCGAATCGTTGGAAAATTAGCAGGTCGAGTACGTAAAAATTTCCATTCATGCGAGTTTAATCTTGAGGAGTTCAAAGAAAATTTTGTAGCAAAAAAATCATATTCTTGACTCAACTTTTCTGAATATTCATCAACTTTTTCAATTAAACCCGCTTGGCCGAAAAGCATGGCTTCGATTTGTGTAAGATTATCTCGGTGTTTTTGTAAAACCTTCAAAGGTAGATTTTGAGCCAATCTTAGAAAAGTATCGGAATTGAGTTTAAAACCAAAATTTCGAGCTAGAAGTTGGTAAGCAGTTTCTTCCCAATTACCTTTATTTTGTTCAAAAATTTGCTCTACAATTTGTGCTTTTTGTTGTAAACGCATCGCCAAAACTTTATCTAAAATAGCAAACTTTGATAAATTAGAAACCTCCAAAAATTGTTCTTTACACGGTATAATAGCTTGATTATCAATTAAATGCTGGTATTTGTCAAGAAGTGGAATATCAGTGATTGACTTTAGCTCAACTGTCGGAATCAAACTTCCATCTTGTCGAGTAATCGCTTGGTCATTTTCCCAAACAACGTGCAGAATAACATTATTATATGCTTCATTATATTGGTGCTTATGAAGTTGCCAATCCGATGACTTTACATGAATTTCTACATTTCCAACCCATTCAATTTCATTAATTTGAATTCGAGAATTTGCAAAATCTGGCCCTGCATCGGTGTTTAAAATACCTGTTTTAAGTACAGAAATCTTTTCACCCGACACAGTTTGAAGGCTTGATTTTTCAAACTGTTGAAATTGCCAAAGATAGTGTAGAAATGCCTCGGTCATAATCAATTAATAGTTTAGAATGAAAAGCGTTTTTTACAAATATATCTCCATATATTTTTCCATTTCTTGCTGAACTTTTTTTGCTATTTTGGCAGCAACTTGAGCAAAATCTTCACCGGAGGAAGCATAAATAATCGCTCTTGAAGAATTTACCAATAAGCCGCATTGCTTGTTCATACCGTTTTTTGAAACTTCTTCTAAACTACCGCCCTGAGCTCCTACCCCAGGTACGAGTAAAAAATATTCAGGAGCTAACTCTCTGATTTTTAATAACTTATCAGCTCTTGTTGCACCTACAACATACATCATTCGTTCACAATCTGCCCATTTCTGTGAAGTCAAAATTACTTGTTCGTAAAGACTATTTATTGAGTATTGTTTACTTGTTATTGGTTGTTGAAGACTTTGGACTGAAGACTGTGGACTGTGGACTGAGGACTGTGTATTATGGACTTGCAAATTCTGAAAATCATCTCCACCAGCATTTGATGTTAAAGCCAATAAAATCACCCACTTTCCTTCAAATTCAAGAAAAGGCATAACCGAATCGCTTCCCATATATGGTGCAACGGTTACTGAGTCGAAGTCAAGGCCAGAAGAAGATTTATCAAAGAATGTACGAGCGTATAGCCCCGATGTATTTCCAATATCGCCACGCTTAGCATCGGCAATTGTAAAGCATTCTTTTGGAATATATTCAATTGTACGCTGCAAACTTTCCCAACCTTTTGCTCCTAATGCTTCATAGAAAGCAATGTTTGGCTTGTAAGCAACAGCAAACTTAGCGGTTGCGTCTATTATCTGACGATTAAATTCAAAAATTGGGTCTTTTTCTTTCAGTAAATGCGAAGGTATTTTTTTGATGTCAGTATCAAGGCCAACACATAAATAAGAGTTTTTTTGAGTGATTTGCTCGAAAAGCTGCTGTTTTGTCATTAATATCCTTTTTTTTGTCAAATTTCTATATTTAATACGATTTAATCAGAAAATTTCTAATATTTTATTTAGTAAGTGTTACTTTTGTGTGTTCATTAAACCTTAGAATAAATCCGATGTCGAAGTAATTTATTGAAGTGTTAACCTGCCTATTTTAAAATTGATGACCAATAATGGAGTTTAGAAAATCAAGTATAAAAGGACTGATTGAAATATATCCTAGAGTTTTTGGCGATGCTCGTGGTCATTTTTTTGAATCGTATCGAGAGGATTTGTTTGCTCAAAATGGTATTCCATTTCTGTTTGTACAAGATAATCAATCATTTTCTACTGCTGGTGTTTTGCGTGGCTTACATTTTCAGAATGCACCATTCGCACAGGGAAAACTCGTCCGAGTCATTTCTGGTAAAGTTATTGATATTGCTGTGGATATTCGCCCAAATTCAATAACATTTGGCAAATACGAAAAATTTGTATTAGATGCAACTCTCCAAAACATGGTTTATATTCCCGAAGGATTTGCACATGGTTTTGCTGCTCTTGAAGATTCGATTTTTTCTTATAAATGTACTAATAATTATAATAAAGCCTCAGAAGGTGGAATTATTTGGAATGACAGTGATTTGAATATCGACTGGGGTATAGAGAATCCGAATGTGTCAGAAAAAGATTTAGAACTTCCAAATTTTAATGATTTATTCAGCAAAAATTAAGGATATTTTTTGTCAATAGCCGTCACCGACACTGCTTTTGCCTAATTTCGATTATTTTTCTTGATAAATAAGTATTTGCATGGTTTCGCCATCAAAAACTGCGTAGCTATTGTACCAAATCCAATCTCCAAGATTTATGTAGCGTGCAGTAGCAGATATATTTATTTCGGCCAATGTGTGTCTGTGGCCGAAAACATAAAAATCATGGTGGGTTTTAGCTTCAATTTTCTTTGAATACTGTACCAAATGCTCACGTTCTTCACCCAAAAACTCTTCTGGTTTACTTTTTTTCTTCCAGCTATTTTTAGTCCAGATTTGTCCGAATAACATTCCGAGATTCGGGTGCATCACTCGTCCGAACAAAAATCTTGGTATTTTTCCTTCAAAGACACGCTTTAAAATTTTATAACCAAAATCATCTGCACCTAGCCCGTCGCCGTGGCCAATATAAAATGTTTTATGATTGAAAGTAAATACTTGTGGTCGGCGAATAGTTCGGATATTTAGCTCAGTTTCAAAGTAATCAGTCATCCACATATCACGATTGCCTAAAAAGACAATAATCTCGACTCCTGCATCTGATAATTCGGCCAATTTTCCGAAAAAGCGAACAAAACCTTTTGGTACCACGTGCTTATATTCGTACCAAAAGTCAAATAAATCGCCTACTAAAAATATAACTTCTGCATCATGACGAATGCTTTCGAGCCAATCAATTATTCTTTTTTCTCGGACTCGACTTTCGATGTGCGATGGGGCACCCAAATGAAAGTCAGAGGCAAAGTAGATTTTTTTACCAGCGGGAATTGTACGATTCATCAACATTAAGGCAATACTATGAAAATTAAAATTTTATACAAAGCACTTAAAAATTTATGAATATTTTAAATGAAAACAAAAAATTTGTTGAAATTTTATCGTTTTTGATACTAATTATGTGTAGTTTTGAAATAAAGGAAAATTTGATTTTATGGAAAATCATCTTTCCTTATATTTACGACTGATTTCTTATACGACCAATTTATAAAATAATAATATCATCCAATGAAACGAGTATTAATTGCCGAAGACAGCTCAGTGATTCAGAACTTAGCCAAAAAGATTTTGGAATTCCAAAACTTTGAAATTACTGCCGTAAAGAATGGAGAACAAGTGATGCAATTGCTCGACAAAGAGGATTTTGACATATTGTTGCTTGATATCAATATGCCGATTATGGATGGTATGGAATGCGTGAAAGCGATTCGTAATTTGAGTAACAAAGCAAAAGCAAATCTTCCTGTTGTGGCTATTACAGGTAATGCAAAGAACTATTCAGATACTGATTTTAAAGAAGCAGGTTTCAATGATGCTTTAATGAAACCTTTGAATTTTGATAGATTAGTTGAAGTTGTAAAAGCACTAACAGAATAAATCTAATTGTGAATGAGTGAATTAGTGCATAAGTGAGCATTTTTTAATTTTGAAATAGATTATAAATTCACTAATTTAAAATTCGCTCATTTACTCATTAATTATGAACGTAACTTTTCTCGGAACTGGTACTTCTGGAGGTATTCCTGTACTGACGTGTGACTGCGAGGTTTGTAATTCGCTGGATTTCCGTGACAAACGACTCAGAGTATCGGTTTGGATTGAAGTAGATAACAAAAGTTT
>CAMAQF010000115.1 GCA_945860265.1 Emticicia agri
ATCACAGGAACGTCCAGTTTGGACGTTCCTACGGAATTGTATCACAAGGCATTTGCTATTCATAAACCTTTGAAAGTCTTCTGTTTTGCAAGAAAATACTGGTATTATTTAAATTTTCAATTGATAATAATTCATTTTCTGGTTCTAATCTAAATTTATTTACACCAACCATTACTTTCCCGCTTTGTAGGTTTTTTACTTTTTCTGCATAAGATTGATTGATTTCTTCTTTAATAAATCCTTTTTCAAATGCAGCAGTAATTCCGCCCAAACTATCAACTTTCTGAAACAAGGTCCAAGCCTCAGTACTTAGCTGATAAGTAAGATTTTCGATATAATACGAACCTGCCGATGGGTCGATTATTTTATCAAGATGAGCCTCTTCTCGCATCAAAATCGAGACGTTTCGAGCAATTCGTTCGCCGAGTTCGGAGTTTTGTTCACCCATAACCGAATCATAAGCCAGCACTGTCAAGGCATCACAGCCACCCATTACAGCAGACATTGCCTCTGTGGTGGCTCTCAACATATTTGTATAAGGGCTTAATTTTGAGTCATAAAAACTCGAAGTTTGGCAATGAATCTGACAATCGTTTAAGAGGGATAAACAATTATAAGATTCTAAAACTTTGCTCCATAAATATCTTAAAGCTCGAAGTTTGGCAATTTCAAAAAAGTAATTTGTGCCAACAGAGACCGAAAATTCTATCTTAGCAATAATCTGTTCAGGGGCTAAACCAAGGGCTGTTAATTTATCTATATTTTCAACCGCAGCTGCTACCAGAAAAGCCAATTCTTGTACTCCATTTGCACCTGCATTATGAAATACATGAGAAGATACGCTTAATACTTGAAAATCAGTAAATTGTTCAGTTTGTTCTATTATTTTTTTTGTATTTTCCCAAGTAAGCATATTGTCTTCAGAAGAAGTTTTAACCAATGAATCGGCAATAAAATCGGCTTTCACACCGCCTTTAGGAAAATAATGAATAAATTTTGTAAGCTTTGCTAATAGTTCATTAGCTTGTAACGTTGTAAAAAATATTGGACTTTCACTTAGTTTTATAGTATTAAGCAATTTTATAAAATCAACTTGTTGTAAGTCTATACCTAAAAAATCAATATTTATAGCATCTGCACCAAGTTGTAAATAGCTGATTATCAAAGAATTAGTTTCTTTTTCGTTTATAAATTTGACCGATGGTCGATTTTGCCAAGAACCCGTTTTTTTATTTTTCTGAGCGGCTTGAATAGCTTCAATTGGCAGATATATTAAGTCTTCTTTTGAATAGTAAGGTTGAATATCGAAATTATCGTAAGAATGCCAAACTAGCGTATCACCGAAGCTTTTTCCTTTTAAATCTTTCATAACCTGTATAATCCAGTCATTTTTTGTAATTTCTGGAAATTCGGCAAAGAGTTTTTTTTCCATTAGTAAAATTGTATTTTTCTAAGAGTATACTTGTTCTAATCTGACAAATGTAAAAATAAGCTTTGTACTTTTATTAGACAAATTATATTTAGTAAAATTTAGTTTAGGAAATACTTTGGTATTAGTTTTTGAATCTCAATAATCAACTCTCGGTTAGGTCAATATTTTTGTTATCTTTGCAACCCTTTTGATTATGACTAAAAAATGAATGTTTCCGTAACACCAAAAAATTCCAATATAATATTGCAACGTGAGGTAGACATAGCTTGGCAAAATTGCCTTAAAATGATACGGGAAAGTATCTCCGAACAAAGTTACAAAACTTGGTTCGAACCAATTGTACCCGTTAAATTGGAGGCGAAGAAACTTACCATCCAAGTACCAAGCCAATTTTTCTATGAATGGCTTGAGGAGAATTACGTTCATTTATTGAGAAAATCACTAGACTATGCCATCGGCCGTGATGGAATGCTCGAATACTCAATAGTTGTTGATAGCGGAAATCGTCAGAAGAATCAACCACAGATTGCGGTAAATATGCCACCAGTGCATAGCACCCAATATGCTAAGCCCGACAATCATAATGCTGATGTGGTAAAAAATCCTTTTCAAATGAAGGATTTAGATTCTCTTAGCCTTGATTCTTATCTTAATCCAAATTATACTTTCGATAATTTTGTGGAAGGAGATTGTAATCGCTTGGCAAGAGCGGCGGGTTATGCCGTTGCTTCAAAACCAGGGATTACGTCGTTCAATCCATTGATGATTTATGGTGGAGTTGGACTCGGAAAAACTCACTTGGTGCAAGCCATAGGGAATTTTATGAAAAATAAAGCCATCGGCAAGTTCGTACTCTATGTTTCTTCCGAAAAATTTACGAGTCAGTTTATTAATTCCATCAAAAATAATAGTTTGCAAGATTTCATGAATTTCTATATGCAGATTGATATTTTGATAATCGATGACGTGCAGTTTTTGGCAGGAAAAGAAAAAACACAAGAAACATTTTTCCATATTTTTAACCATCTTCACCAATCTGGTCGCCAAATTGTGATGACTTCTGACCGCCCTCCAAGAGAATTAGATGGCGTAGAAGACCGACTTTTATCACGCTTTAAATGGGGTTTAACAGCCGATTTACAAACACCCGATTTAGAGACTCGTATCGCAATTATACAGAAAAAGGTACAAGCCGAAGGAATCGAAATTGATTACGAAGTAATAGAATACCTAGCTCATAGTATTGATACAAATATACGTGAACTGGAGGGTGTGATGATTTCGCTTCTGGCACAAGCTTCTCTTACTCGCCGTGAAATTGATTTGGAATTGGCAAAAACTACGCTTCGCCATCTAGTGAAAGATTCACAGCGAGAAGTAACAATTGATACAATTATTGAAGCAATAACTGAATATTATAAGGTTAGAACACCAGATTTGAAAGGAAAAAGCCGTTTGCGTGAAATTGTTCTACCTCGTCAAGTAGCTATGTATTTGGCAAAAGATTTGACAAACCTTTCTTTGAAATCAATCGGTTATCATTTTGGAGGTCGTGACCACAGTACTGTTATTCACGCTATCCAGACGGTTAATGATTTGATGGACACAAACAAAGAAATTAGTACGGCTGTTGCGAAATTATTGAAGATGTTTAGGAGATAATAGCTTATTCCACGGTCTACAGTCGATAGTCCACAAAAATGAGCAAATTTTTATAAATTTGCTCATTTTTCATTTCATTAGCGTATTGTTTAAACTAACTTTAAGCAATACTATTTTTTTGCAAAGTGGAACCGCCAAACGTTTGTTTCACACCATAATTATTCTACATAAAGCACCAAACCTTTCAAATAACTACCTTCGGGGTGAAATAGATTTACAGGATGGTCTGCCCCTTGCGTGAGGTGATGCAAAACTCTAACTTGACGACCAACTTCAAGAGCCGCCGACATAACTGTATTATAAAATAATTCTCGGTCAACTACTTGTGAGCATGAAAATGTAAACAAAATCCCGCCTTTAGCCAGTCTTTTTATTCCTTCAATATTCAATCTTTTATAACCTTGCACTGCATTATGGCGTTTAGCTACGTTTTTAGCATAAGCTGGCGGGTCAAGAATAATTAAATCGTATGTTTGGTCGTTTCGCTTCAGATAATTCATTACATCTTCGACGTAGGCTTCGTGTTTGTCGGTTTCTCCAAAATTTAAGGCCACATTCTGATTAACCAAATCAACTGCTTTTTTTGAAACATCAACCGAATGCACCAATTCCGCTCCAGCTTTCAAAGCATAAATCGAAAAGCCGCCTGAATAGCAGAATGAATTCAACACTTTTTTGCCTTTTGCATATTGTCCCAATAATGCACGATTATCTCGTTGGTCAAGGAAAAATCCAGTTTTTTGTCCAGTTTGCCAGTCTATTAGAAACTTTTTATCATTTTCTAAAACTTCATGCGGAATCAATTCAGCCGAAGAAGAATTGAATAAATAATCATTTTGCACAGTTTTCCCAAATTCAGTCGGCAAAGTTTCAGCACTTTTATCGTAAACAGCCAAGAGACTTTCACCAAATATTTGCTTTAATCCTGCGACAATTTTTTCTTTTTCTCGCCACATTCCAATCGTATGGGCTTGAAAAACTATTACACCATTATAAAAATCAAGGATTAAACCTGGAAAACCATCACCCTCTCCATGAATGAGGCGATAACAATCAACCTGCCAGCTACCACATTGAAACACAATTGTTTGGCGTAATTGATAAGCAGAATTTAGTTTTTTGAGCCAAAAAGACTCATTAATTTCGGTTTCTGAATGTGAAAATATTTTTACGGCGATACTTCCCTTATAATAATGGCCTGTTGCGAGATAAGTGAGTTTTTTATCGAAAACTTCTACTACATCACCATCAGTTGGATTTCCTTCTGTACGGGCAATTGCTCCCGAAAAAATCCAAGGATGCAGCCGTTTTACTGCTATTTCTTTTCCTGCGTTTAATATTACTTTTGCATACATAAATTGTTTTTTTGCATTAAGAGATAGGCTTTATGCAATAGGAAAAAATTATTTATTCAAAAAAACATATAATTTAGAGCCTAAAGCATATTGCTTTTTGTTAAATATATACAAAATAAGAAAAAAATGAGCCTTGAAAAAATCATATCACTGATTAAATATTATATTTACCAACAAGTTTTAGTACTAGATTTAAAATTATAACCTTTAAACTCTCAAAATACCATGATAGTCAATCGTAGAAACTTCCTACGTCAGTCAGGACTTATCGCTGCTACTCCTTTGATAGCCAATGAATTATGGTCTTGTACTCCTTCTTCAAAAACCGAAGAAAAAATTTCAGAATCTACAGTAACTTCCTCAATTATATCCGAACCATTAGTAAAAGAATTTGGTATTCAGCTATGGACTGTAAAAGAAGACATGGCACTCGACCCAAAAGGTGTTTTGAAATCGTTGGCGAGCTACGGCTACAAGCAAATTGAGAGTTTTCAAGGTGATAAAGGGGTATTTTGGGGCATGACGGCCAAGGATTTCAAATCTTATATGGACGAACTCGGTATGAATATCATCAGTACGCACTGCAATCCTGACTATACCATGAAAAAAGAAACTGAAAAAGAATTCAGTAAGTTGGTTGATGATGCAGCAAGTATAGGTATGAAATATTTGATAAATCCATTTTTAGAAAGTCTTAAAACTGCCGATGAATGGAAAAAAGCCTCCGAAGGACTGAATCGTCAAGGTGAAATTGCTAACAAAGCTGGTTTGCGAGTTGCATACCACAATCATAATTTTGAATTTAAGAAATTTGCAGATGGTACAATGCCCGAAGTACTACTGCTTGACGGAACAGACCCCAAACTGGTTGATTTTGAAATGGATTTGTTTTGGGTGGTGAAGGCAGGCGAAAATCCTGAAGAATGGTTAAAAAAATACAATAACCGTTTTAAGTTATGCCATATTAAAGACCTTTACAAAGATGAAAAATTAGCAGAACTTAGAAAAAACAAGGCCGAAGTAATGGTTTT
The DNA here is from genome assembly GCA_945860265.1 of Emticicia agri. GTDB lineage: Bacteria > Bacteroidota > Bacteroidia > Cytophagales > Spirosomataceae > Emticicia > Emticicia agri_A. The sequence continues at coordinate 5,481 of CAMAQF010000115.1, forward strand.
GGACGATGTGAGTGCTTCATGCGATTTAGGTACAGGAAAAATTAATTTTCCTCAGATATTGAATACCGCCAAAGCAAACGGTGTCAAATATTTTATTGTTGAGCAAGAACGATTCGACAATACTACTCCGCTAAAAGCAGCTGAAACTGATGCCCAGTATTTGAAAAAATTGGTTTTTGCTTAAAATACTTTACAATCCGTTTTTTGTCGTTTAATTTACAAAAAAGGGGGTTTTATTTTAGTCTATGAACACCAACGAAAATTACCTTGATGGCTTGCTTTTGGAAGCACTTCGCAAAGATGACGAAAAAGCATTGGGGTATTTATTCAATACTTTTTATAACAAACTCTACCGAATAGGACTAAAATGGTGCTTAGATAGTGACATCACAGAAGAATCTATTCAACTGATATTCAGCGATTTATGGAAATATCGTCATTCGTTGAGTGATATTAAATCGTTTGAGGCTTATCTTAAAAGTTCCTTAAAAAAACGCATTTTCAGAGAGCTACAAAAAGTAAATAGTGTTGAAAAAGTAAATTGGGAGGATGCCGAAACTTTTATTCTATCTATACAATCGTATGAGGAGATTTTGATAAAACAAGAATCTGACACGCACCTCAAAAAACAACTTCACCTCGCTCTTGAACAACTCTCGCCCCGCCAAAAAGAAATCATCGTACTGAAATATTTTGAAGAACTCAGTTTCAAAGAAATTGCCGAAAAAACTGGTCTGCAAACAGATAGTATTTATAAAACGCTCCACGAAGGAATTAAAAAATTGAGAGGAATTTTGTAATTTGATAAGTTTATATTTTCCCCTCCTTGAAAAAGGAGGGGTCGCCTAACGATAGTCGGCGGGGGTGGTTTGTTCCAAATAAATCATTTTTAAAAACTAATGTTGCTCTTGTTTAACCACCTCCCCCTAAAAAAACACATGAAAAATGTATTTTTTTAGGGTACTCCTCCTTGAAAAAAGGAGCGACCATCGCACGGGAGAAATTTTCAAGTCTCAAAAAATATTTCAAAAAATCAGGAAGATTTTCTGAAAGTCTTCCTCTATATAAATAAGAGCAACATTTTATTCTTACAAACGTACAATACAATAGTATTTTCCATGAAAAATAAAGCGGCACTAACAATTGATGAACTTTTAGTTAATGAATCTTTTTTGAATTATTATTTCAGAAAAGATGAAGCTGATATTTTAGAATGGGAAGATTGGGCAGAGAACCACACTGAACGCCAAGATTTGATAAAACAAGCATTTGGACATCTTAACAAGCTTTCGTTGAAATGGAAACAAGAATATATCGCTGATAAATTTGAGGAATTGAATGAAAATTTGGAAGAAGCAATCGCACTAAAAATAAGTTATCGTCGTCCTCAAATTATTCGTTGGGTAGCAGCAGTTGTTTTGATTTTTGGCACTGGTTGGTGGTATTTTCAGCAAAAAACTAGTAAATCGATTATTTATACCGAATTAGTAGCAAACGCTTCGACCACTCTTATTGAAAAAGAAAATAATACTGATAAACCATTGCTTATTACTTTGAGTGATGGCTCGTCAATTTTGCTTCAGGGTGGCAGCCGTTTGAGTTATCCTGCCAATTTTGAGGGTGATAAAAGGGAAGTTTATTTAGATGGTGAGGCATTTTTTGAAGTAGCCAAAAATCCAGAAAGACCTTTTCTTGTTTATGCTAATGAGCTGGTTACGAAAGTTCTAGGCACAAGTTTCAATATAAAATCTTTTAAAGGGCAAAAAGACATTCAAGTGATTGTTCGCACGGGAAAGGTCTCGGTTTTTAAACTAAATGAAATACAAAACAGCAAGAATATTAAAATTTTAGACGGAGTTGTAATTATTCCGAATCAACAAATAAAATTTGATAAAGAGAAAAGTAATTTCTCAAAATCTTTGGTTGAGCAACCCGAAATGCTATCTGAAATTCCACAATACAATTTTGAATTTAAGGATGTTTCAGCAAACAATGTTTTTGCTATTATTCAGAAAGCCTACGGTATTTCGATTGTTTATGATGAAGAACTATTGAAAGATTGTCCGGTAACAGCTTCATTATTAGACGAACCACTCTACGGAAAATTAGAATTGGTCTGTAATGCCATCGAAGCAGAATACCAACTTATTGATGGTCAGGTAATTATCAGTAGTAAGGGTTGTAGAAATTAAAACAATAGTCAAATCAACAATATAAAAACCAAATAATTACGCTTAACAATTTCATCTAAAAACCAAAAAAATCGGTGATGCTGCAAACATCACCGATTAGTAATTTTCCCGACAAAATCGGGCTTGTTTTTGTCTCATTTAATCACAAAATCATCAAAAACGTTTAAAATTATGCTTATTTTTACAAAATCCAATTCATTAATCGGAAAAATTATGAAATTGAGCCTCTTACAACTATGTTTGGCTCTGCTTTTCACTGGTCTCAGCTATGCACACACGAGCAATGCCCAAGAGGTACTCGACCGTGAAGTGTCGTTACAATTGAAAGAACAGAATCTTGAAAATGCTTTGAGTAAAATCGAAGAATCGGCTAATGTCAAATTTATTTTTAGCTCGAAACTTATCAAAAGTAGCCGTTTTGTTTCGCTAAACGTCAAACAACAAAAACTTTCTGCCGTTTTAGAGGTACTTTTAAAGCCTTTGAATATCGGTTTTAAAGTAAGCGGCAATAAAATCATTTTGACTCGTCAGTCAGAAACTGCCGCTTTGCTCATCCCAAACGTAGTAGAAGACCCAATCACAGGAAAAGTAAGCACTAAAAGTGGCGAAGGGCTTCCAGGAGTAAGCATCAGTGTAAAAGGAACAAAACGTGGCGGTGTAACCGACATTGAAGGAAATTACAAAATCAATGCAAACAAAGGTGATGTTTTAGTATTTTCATTTATAGGTTATAACCAAACTGAAAAAACCGTTGGAGACAACACCACACTCAATGCTGTTTTAGAAGAATCTGCCTCCGCATTGGCTGAGGTTGCGGTAGTTGGTTCTCGTTCGTCGGCTGCTCGTACAAACACCGACTCGCCAGTACCCGTTGATATTATTTCTCCAAAAGAATTAAAAGGTTTTTCGCAAGTAGATTTAGGGCAAATCCTTAATTATGTTGCTCCTTCATTTAGTTCAAATCGCCAAACAGTTGCCGATGGTACTGACCATATTGACCCTGCTTCGTTGCGTGGTTTGGGCCCAGACCAAGTATTGGTTTTGGTCAATGGCAAGCGTCGTCATACTACTGCTTTATTGAATATCAACGGCACAGTAGGACGTGGTTCGGTAGGAACAGACATGAACGTAATTCCAGTTGCTGCCATCGAGCGTATTGAGGTTTTGCGTGATGGTGCTGCTGCTCAATATGGCTCTGATGCTATTGCAGGTGTAATTAACGTGGTTTTGAAGAAAAATTATGATGGTTTTGCCGCTTCATTGACATCGGGAACAAATGTTACCAACATGAAATGGAATACTCCAAATGTTAGTGGTGGACAAGATGCACAAAGTTTGAAAATCACTGATGGACAAGTCTTACAATTTGATTTATCGAAAGGTTTTAAAGTAGGAAAAGGTGGTCATGTAGTAGTTTCTGGACAGTATAATGCTCACGGAACTACTAATAGAAGTGGTTATGACAATGCTCCAACAATCTACTTGGGTACAGCAGGTGGTTTTCCAGGAACACCAGCAGGACAAGATGCTACAACTTTCCGTAAAAAAATCATTGCTGATGATGCTTCTTTTGCAGGTCAGGGAAACTACAATCGCCGAAATATGCTTTTCGGAAACTCCTCTGCTCAAAATTTAGGTGTTTTTGTTAATGGTGGCATTCCTGTTGGAGCGAAATCTGAATTTTATTTTTCAGGAGGATTGACGCACCGCACAGGAACTGGTTATGGTAATAATCGTGTGCCTGTGTCGAGGTCGCAACAACCATTGAAATCTGATGGAACATTGTTTTATGCAGATGGTTTTTTGCCAGCTATCGAATCGACTATTGGCGACCAGTCTTTACAGTTAGGCTATAAAACTAAATTAGGTGCATGGAACATGGACTTAGCAAATACTTTCGGAAGAAATACTTTCAATTTCACAGTCAGTAGTTCTGGAAATGCAACGGCTGCCAATAACGATAACCAACAAACAAAATTTGATGCTGGTACATTGAAATTCGACCAAAATACTACTAACCTTGATTTTTCGAGATTATTTGAAAAAGTTGGTGGTATTAGTGGTTTAAACTTGGCTTTTGGAACAGAGTTTCGTAGAGACCATTATCAAATTGCAGCAGGAGAAGAGGCTTCATATAGTGGCGTTGTGAAAAGTGTCCCTACCGCACCGCTTACCATTGATGGAGCAGCAGCAGGCACAACAGTTGCAGGACCGGGTTCGCAAGTGTTCCCAGGTTTCCAACCAAGCAATGCCGTGAACAAAGCACGTACAAACTTAGGGCTTTATGGTGATGTAGAAGGCGAAGTATTTAATCGCTTATTAGTAGGAATAGCAGGACGTTATGAAAATTATAGCGATTTTGGTTCAAATTTCAGTGGAAAAATCTCAGCACGTTTGAAATTAGTTGAAGGATTATCTTTACGTGGTTCGGCAAGTACAGGTTTTAGAGCTCCATCGTTGCACCAAAGATATTTCAGCAATATCAGTACACAGTTTGTAAGTGGCTTACCTTCAAATACTTTGACTGTCAATAATGATGACCCAATTGCAAGAAAAGTGATTGGTGTAGATGCCCTTCGTCCTGAAACCTCAGTAAGTTTTACTGGTGGTGTTACTGCTCGCATAGCTAAGACAACAACGCTAACAATTGATGCTTACCAAATCGAAATCAAAGACCGTGTAGTTTATTCTGGTGCTTTTTCTCGTGGCTTATTAGGATTTGCTGCTACTGATTATATTGGTGTAAATAACGTAAATTTCTTTGCCAATGCTGCCAATACTCGCACACAAGGTGTAGATGTTGTAATCAATAGCAAAAACAAAGTGGGTAAAGGTAGTTTGAACATTACGCTTGCTATGAATTTCAACAAAAACAAGGTTACAGGCATCAATAGTACCCCTTTGATTGACAGTCCTGAGAAAAATGTTTCGACAACTAACCCTGGTACTTGGTTCAAAAACTTATTGTTTGACCGTCAGCAAATTTCTCGTATTGAAGTTTGGCAGCCAAATAGCAAGATTAATTTAAGTGCCGTTTATTCAGTAGGCAAATTTGATTTTTCTTTCCGTACTGTTCGTTTTGGTGAAGCACAGTATGTGCATAATGCTTATACAGAAGCTAAAAAACCAGACGGAACTTACTGGAATACTTCAAACAATATTGCGGGAGTTGCTCAACCATTATTTTTGTATAATAGCGACGGCACAGCTCAAATTGACCAAGTATTTAAGCCCGTTTGGATTACTGATTTGGCGGTAAGTTATAAAATCACAAAAGCATTAAACCTTACAGTAGGTGCAAATAACTTATTTGATGTTTATCCAGACCAAATATTTATTGACCCTCGCAATGCTTATGGCTCGGTAGATTATGCTTCGGGACGTGATGCTTCTAACCGTGGACGTTTATTATTCCAACCAAACCAAGGTGGCTATAATGGTCGTTACATTTTTGGACGTTTGGTTTTCAATTTATAAGAAAACTTTACTACAAAAAAGCCTTCTAAGTAGATTCTTGGAAGGCTTTTTAATTATCAATTCAATTCTCCATTTTCGATTATCCATTTTACAAACTTCCAATCAATTCCTTTATAATCAAAGTCATATTTGGTTCGGCTTTAAAAGCATTAGCTAAAATATTTTCGATTGCTGCCTTTTTCAAAGTTTCAGGAATACACATATCGGTAATGACCGAAATTCCGAAAACTGGCAAATCCATCTGACGAGCAACCATCACTTCGGGAACTGTACTCATTCCTACGGCATCTGCACCCAAATTTCTTAGTAATTTATATTCGGCTTTGGTTTCGAGTTGTGGGCCAGTTACGCTTACATACGTACCGCCGTGTACGCCTTCAATACCATTTTGTGTGGCAATGAGTAATGCTTTTTCAATCATTTCCAAGTCGTAAGACTCGCTCATGTCTGGAAAACGATCTCCCATGATATTTGCTCCAACCAACGGATTTTCTGGTAAAAACAATGAAATATGATCTTCGATAATCATTAAATCGCTTTCTTTATACATTGGGTTCATTCCTCCCGAAGCGTTC
>CAMAQF010000116.1 GCA_945860265.1 Emticicia agri
GGCCATATCTAAAACTACGTCAATCTCTTCATTATCTGTCTTTACAAGCAAATCATACTTCACAGGTACTTCAAAACTATTCCCAGCCGAAACCCCAGTAAAATCTTTTATCTCTCCATTTCTTGCCTTTGCATAAAGTCCCTTTACATCTCTTCGTTCACACTCAGATAAGGAAGCCTCTACATAAATCAAATGGAAATCCTTTTCACCAATTATTTGACGAGCTAAGGATCTATATTCTTCTTTCGGTGTAATTAGAGATACTATCGTAATAAATCCAGTTTCAGCAAAAATTTTTGCAATTTCTGCTGTTCTTCTAATATTTTCTTTTCTATCATTATCAAAGAAAGCTAAATCTGCATTAATACCACTTCGTAAAACGTCACCATCTAATATTTTTGATGAATATCCTTCATCAAAAAGTTTTTTTTCTAAATGCCTTGCAATTGTTGTCTTTCCAGAGCCCGATAAACCTGTCATCCAAATTACACAGCCTTTGTGCTTATTCTTTTTCTCTCTATCACTTCTATTTACTAACCATTCTTCTGTAGAAAAAACATGATTTTTATATTTTATGAAAGAAAATAAACCTTTTGTCTTCTTCCAAAACTGTTCTGAAATTCTGCTCCACAATCTTTCATGTAAGTAATAAAGAAAAATCTTTGTAAAAATCTCAATTCCTCCTATTGATAATGATTTTACAGTATCGCCAGTAATTATAAACGCTACAAATAATGTATCGATTGTTCCTATAATTCTCCAGCTAATACCCTTGATTAAGCTTTTAAATCTAGATTCATTTTTTAAATGCATATTTATTGAGCCAAGATAAAAAACCTAAATATGAGGTTCCAAATTAATCTTTTTGAAGCCTTACTGATAAGACCTTAAAAGATAAAACGCTATAATAATTTGCGTCTAATTGAATTTTTGCTTTAAACTTCTAAAAAAAAATCAAAAAAGTATTCTTCAAAGTTTAATGTTGTGCGAATGTAATGCCGAACTAATCCTTTCTTATTTTCATCAAATCTTCTTTCGCAGGAATCATAGAGAAAAGCACTGAATAGCTGTCCATGCGATTTGTGAACTATTTCTTATTGATTTATAATTTATCATACTCGTCATTCACTAAATAACATTATATACTTAATTTGAATTAATTATAATTTTATACAATTTACTGATTATCACTTAACTTCTACTCAAAATTACTGCTTATTTTTACTCAATCCAAATATCGTTTGTGAATTTATGATTTGGCAAAAAATTGTACAAAAAAACTCCCCAAATAATGAGGAGTTTTTTTGTTTTAATCAGACTGCAACTTTAGCTATTTTTCGCTTAGGTCTTCTGCGTTCTGATGTTCTAGTACCACCTGCTTTTTGGTACTGTTCTGAGTCTTTACCAAATTTGGCAGGTACCCCTGTCAGCATACGTTCGGTGAGCGCACGCAACAATTTTTCTTTTTCTTTGAGACTGCTCCTGAGCGAGTCTGCCAAAGACAAGTGTGTGTTGTAATCTTCCATTACTTTCGATACTTGATCGATACTTTGTTGGTAAGACTCAACAGTTAAACCATTGCCGAGATCCAATGTAGGATCAATCGCTTTAACACTTGCTATTCTCTTGATAGCGTGTTCGAAGTCTTTTGAGGACGTTTTACTATAAGCCATAATATTATTTTTTAGGCTTTTTTTAATATATCCTCTTTCAAAGTTTTAATTTCTCAATGCAAGCAACTATATTTGAATCCTTTTAGATTAACACATTCCTTAAGAGTCCTTTTCCCTGCATAGGAAAAGGGCTTTTTGCATTTAAGATTTCAACTTAAAAAATAATGTACAGAAAAAGTAGATAAGTTTGGTGGAAAATAAACGTTTCAATAATACTTGCAGTTTTGCTGCAAAGTATTTGCTGATAAATATTGATGTTATTCAATCGTCGACAGCAAAAATAAAAAGCGAGCTTTGATCCTAATCTACTAAAAATAAGCCTTTATTAAATTTTACTAAAAATTATTTAACTCCTACTTAAGGCTACACCTCTTAAGATACACCGTATTAGGATAATCTCCATTTTGGAGATAAAGCAAAAATATACACATTATTAATTAACCTAAAGCAAAATGCCTGTTTTTTATTTAATGGTGCATTACTTGGGATTATTAGCATAGTATTACCTTACCTATTTCGTTTTTTAGAAACAATTTTATTTAGCAATTTTTTATTAGTGTCTGTTTAATAGCACTTTTGCGAACAAAAATATTTATACTTCCATTTTTTGTAGAGAAAGTTTTTCTTGTTTAAAAATGAATCTTGAGTAGGTGTTTTTTAGAATAATTGATATAGATTTTATTTTGTAAAACCTTTGTAAGTATTGTAACAAAAGACATGAGACGGTTCGACGTTACGACCGTTATCTTATAGCAAAGCCTCATTATCTTATAACATAGCCCCGATATCTAATAACATAGCCTCGTTATCTAATAACATAGCCTCGTTATCTAATAACATAACCTCATTATCTTATTACATAGCCTCGTTATCTTATATCAAAGCCTCGTTATCTTATATCAAAGCCTCATTATCTTATAACAAAGGGCAAACCGCACTGATAAAGCGGATGTATCAATGCTGATTTTACGGATTTTTAATTAAAAGCAGCGATTATAAGCATGTTCCGCCGTTAAGATGTCATTTTTCGTTTACGAAATTATCTTTATAATTCCGATTACATATAAATTAAGTTTCGCAAAGTTTGAGTTTTCCCCTCCTTTTTTCAAGGAGGGGTGCCTGACGGCAGTCGGCGGGGTGGTTTTTTGGCTCAGAATAATCCCATTGGTCGAGATTTATAATCTTCGACCTTAAAGAAGTGGATTTGTAATCCATGTATTACTGCGTTGGAATGGTAAATATATGTTGTAAAAATAAAATTAATGGTAAAATTGGAACACAGATGACGCTGATTTTACAGATTTACACTGATTTTTAAATAAAATCTTATCCCGCTAGATTAATATTATTTCGTGGGTTGGGTTGGGCTTCGTGGGTTCGGTTCGGCTCCGCTCACCCACCGTTTAAACACCGAATATCCACCGCACCAAGTGATTTTTGCAAGAAGTGAAAAAAACTACCCATTGAATCTAATTTTCAGTGCCTTTTCCTGTGCCTGAGCGAAGTTGAAGGCAGCGATGTCGAAGGCTATTCCAATTTTTATTAAATAACAAAGAGCAATCCTTCGCTTTGATTGTTATCAACCAACAAGGTCTTGTAATAAGGTAATAAAGGTCAGACCGCTCTGATACAGCGGATGTATCAACGCTCATTTTACGAATCTTTTTATTAAAAGCAGTGATTATCAGCATGTACCGCCGTTACGGTATCATTTTGCGTCTGCGACATTATCTTTATAATTCCGATTATTTATAAATTAAGTCACGCAAGGTTTGGATTTTTCCCCTCCTTTTTTCAAGGAGGGGTGCCTGACGACAGTCGGCGGGGTGGTTTTTTGGCACAGAATAACTCCGCAGGTCAAGATTTATAATCTTCGACTTTAGAGAAGTGGGTTTAGGATGAGGTTTGTACGCAAAAAAACCTCACCCCCAACCCCTCTCCACAGGAGAGGGTAGTTTATAAATTTTTCTTTTTCAAAGTCCTTCTCATGTCGAGAAGGATTTAGGATGAGGTTTGTACGCAAAAAACCTCACCCCCAACCCCTCTCCACAGGAGAGGGGAGCTTTTAAATTCTTCTTTTTCAAAGTCCTTCTCATGTGGAGAAGGATTTAGGATGAGGTTTGTACGCAAAAAAACCTCACCCCCTACCCCTCTCCACAGGAGAGGGGAGCTGTCGAAGGCACTGAAGTCAAAGGCATCTTCGTTTGTTGTCAAATAATAATCCAAGCCAACTACGTATCTCCTATCCCGTATCTTATTACTTAAAACAACTCCCCATTCCGATATTTAGGCAAAATATTCAAGTGTTTATAAGCCTTCTCAGTTGCTTCGCGGCCACGAGCGGTGCGTTTTAGATAGCCTTCTTGAATTAAAAATGGCTCGTAAACTTCTTCTATCGTTTCAGCTTCTTCGCCTACTGCTGTCGCTATTGTTGATAAACCAACTGGACCACCTTTGAATTTTTCGATGATGGTCATCAAGATTCTATTATCCATTTCATCGAGGCCATCTTGGTCAACATCAAGGGCTGTTAGTGCCATTTCGGCAATGGCAATCGTGATACGACCATCGCCTTTAACTTGAGCAAAATCTCTGGTTCTACGTAATAAATTATTAGCAATACGTGGCGTTCCTCGACTACGGCGGGCTATTTCATACGCACCTTCTTCTTCGATAGGCATATTTAGAATATAGGCAGAACGTTTGACGATTTTTGTCAATAAAACGGCATCGTAATATTCTAAGCGAGAATTGATTCCGAATCTTGCACGGAGTGGAGAGGTAAGCAGTCCCGACCTCGTTGTAGCACCAATTAAAGTAAAAGGATTGAGTCCAATCTGCACACTTCGGGCATTGGGACCAGAATCAAGCATGATGTCTATCTTATAATCCTCCATTGCCGAATACAAATATTCTTCTACAACGGGATTTAGGCGATGAATTTCATCAATAAAAAGGACATCAAAAGGTTCTAAATTGGTTAGCAGTCCAGCTAAATCACTTGGTTTATCGAGTACAGGCCCAGACGTGATTTTGATATTTGCTCCTAATTCGTTAGAAATGATATTTGACAAGGTAGTTTTCCCAAGTCCGGGAGGGCCATGAAGAAGCACATGATCGAGTGCTTCTTTACGCTGTTTGGCGGCAAGAACAAATATTTTTAGGTTTTCTAAGATTTTTTCTTGTCCAGTAAAATCATCGAAAGAAAGCGGTCTTAAGGCTTTTTCAATCTCTTTTTCGATGGGAGAAAGAGCTTCGTTATCGCCACTGATATAGTCTTGTCGCATGAAGTTGAGGAAAAAATATTGGCTTTGTACTATACCAAAAATGGTTTACGAAAATTTAGATAATTAATTGCTTCATTATCAGCACTTTGTGCTGAGTGACGATCGACTCTGAACCTTTGCCACTTTGTACCTTTTGAGTGCAATTGCCCAAATATACTAACTTTCGCCTATTAATTAATCAAAAATATTCCACCTCTACGAGTAATTTTTTCTCTTTCTGGAAAATCTCGGCTTTTGTAGCTCACAACAAAAGCATACATCATAGGAGCAATCATTTTCCCATTATAGCTTCCGTCCCAAATTCTCTCAGGGTCATCAGATTCAAATATTATTTCACCCCAACGATTATAAATACGTAAATCGAAATCTGTAATGTGGGCATAAGGTATCTGTAAAATATCATTTATACCATCTTTGTTGGCAGTAAAAATCTCTGGCATAAATAGACGTGGCTCACAGCCTTCTTTGATTTCAATCTTATCTGAAGTAGCACAGGTAGATTTATTTTCGAAAACATTTGTGACTTTTAATGTAACTTTTCCTATGGCATCCGCTATTATTGTTGGCGTTGTCTGACTTTTATAATTCCATAAATAGCTTGGATTATAAATCTGCTGAGGCTTGGGGTCAAGTATAATTTTTTGATTTTCTATGACACAAACAAATGCTTCATCCGGTAAATTGACTTCTGGGGTTGGTTTAATATAGATTTCATCAGTAAGCACAAAATCTTTACATTTTTCTTTCAAGGAATTTCCTAATAATTTGTCTAATATTTGAGCTTGACTTGCTATTTTGCTGGCTTCTGTTTCTGAATAAACTGTTAAAGTCAGCTTTACTTTATACGTTCCAGTTTTAGTATAAGTGTGCGAAGGTTTCAAGCCAGTACCAGTTTCACCATCACCAAAATCCCATACGGCTTCACTTTTCATTGGGCTACACACACCTTCAGTTTCAAATAAAGTTGGCTGATTCTGACAATTTCCCGTATATTTAGCACTTAGTCCTGCACCATCTTGCTTTTGCTTTGCTTGAGTAATATTTGGAAAACCCAAACCACTATTACCCAAAAGATCAGCTCCAAAGCCATTACTTATAGGTTGATAGCCTACTAATGCGGCTCCACCAATTTCATTGGGATTTTGCATGTATGGAATAAATTGGCTTCCATTGATAGCCATATAGATAAATTTAACTCCAGGGCCATTTACTGGTCCACTCTGCAAAGCACCAAAAGCAAAAGATTTAGATTTATCTATTTCCTTCTTTTGCTTTGCTATTTCATCTGGCTTTTTAAGGTTGAGATTTAATTGATACAAGTAGGATGTTTGCCCTTTTGTAGGGTCACCACGAAGTGTAACATATAACTTTTCTTCATCATCTGAAAACTCAAGTCCGTATATATTTGGGGGAGCGGCCACGCCAATATCTATCGTAAGTGGAGCTCCCAAGCGACCAGTTTCTTTATCTACTTCATAGATTTCTACATAATTTTTGCCATTAAGGGTAACTGCAATAGCCATTTTTGTTCCGGTAGCCGAAAACCTCATGTATCCTTCTTGACTTATGGCATTGCTATGGACTAAACCCAAATCTTGTGTAAATTCTTTTGTTCCTGTTGAATCTACTTTTAAAATTCTAAAAGTATTGGTTCCTGCATCATGTGAATAAACAAAAAAAGCATTCTCATTCGCATTTTTTATGGCAGCAACTCGCTGTGTCGTTTGAAGATTTACTGGAACGTTTTTTTCTACCACCGCTCCTTTACCACCATTTCGGCGAACATCAATCACACTATATGAAAGCAAGCCTGTAAGTTCATTTATGGTATAGACATAATACAAATGGTGGGGGCATTCATTGCATGAGCCTTTGGGTATAATAACTGATGATTGTGTAGAAGTGTTGGTTCCTCCGAGTTTGCTATCCGTCAATGGCGAGATTGCTATCAGTGGGGTATTATTTTTATCATAAATATCAATACCATCTGTATAAAACAATAAAGAACCTGAGGGGTCATAAACCATAGCAGCTCCTTCTGGCGAACGTATAGGATTTCTTTGGGTGGCTGGTTTTGGTACAAAAATAGGGCTGGATTCTTCGGGCTTTTTAAATAAATCGCCAGTAGGATCAAGCGGGTCTCTTGGAGTTGCAGGTGTGGTTACAGCTTGAAAATCTAAAGTTGCTCCATCACCAAAATACCATTTTTCTGTGCCGCCACTATTGGCTTCTTGCATACAAAACTTCACATTGATTTGAGCAATGAGAGAACATCCTCCACTGGCATCGAATACTTCAACCGAATAACATCCAGTTGAGTCAACATCAAGCGTTTGGGTAGTTTGACCTTTCGGAAACCACAAATAAGTTGCTCCTGGTGGTGACGGTTTTAGTCGATAAGGGTCAAGTTTAAGCGTTTTACCATCACATATAGTTGTATCCGCTTTTGGTTTTCCAAAAAACAAAGGTTTATCAGGAGGTGAGCCAATTGTAATAATCTTTGTTTCGGGTGATTGTACGATTCCAGGTATTGTTCGGATTAAGGTTACGGTGTACTGACCGGGCTGAGAATAAAAATACTTGGGATTACGAACACTTGCTACGTCGCTAACCGTAGACGGGTCGCCAAAATCCCATGCCCAAGCAGTTGATGCTTTGTTTTCATCAAAAAATATGGTTGGCTCACTGCAATTAGTGTTAGTTGTTGGTGTTGTGCCCATAGGAGGTGTGATCGGTGCCGAAGAACTGGCACAGAGTTTTCCTCCTACATAAAACTGAGCGATAGAATCGAAAAAAGTATATGTAAGCGAGGCAATTAGCAAGAAACTCCTAAGAATATTGCCAATACGAACTTTCATATTTATTAATTGTTGGGGGTATCTAATAAAACACATTAACTGTAAAAGAAGTTTTATTAATTAAACGATTTTTAAAATTCTTTTATTTGAAATATTCTGACTAAAATAAAAGCGAAATTGAAAAATTCGAACAATTATAACACCAATACTACAACAAAGACGTATTTTTACAAACAATAATTACAAAAAATACGTAAGTCGCCATTAAATCCGTTTAATAATATATGATATGTGCCGAAGCAAAGGACATGAGACAAGTGACGCTTCGCCGAAGCGGCGGTTTGCTGCTGCTATAAAACACTCGTTATCAACAAATTAAAGCATTTGAATTTGTCGTTTAAAATTGTCCTAATGGTTAAATTGTATTTGGAATGAAATTTGCTTAGAAATACCCTGTTGAATGCTTTTAATTTAGGCAATGAAAAAACTTTATTTAGTAAGTCTCCTTTTGTTTTTGGTCTGCTGGAATAGCATGGCTCAAGACGCCCAATTTTCGCAGTTTTATGCGGCACCAATGTATCAGAATCCTGCATTTGCAGGTAGTGCCTATGCACCACGGCTGATTGCCAACTACCGAAACCAATGGCCTTCAATCAATGCCAATTTTGTGACCTCGGCTTTTTCTGTTGACCATTATATCGAAAAACTCAATAGTGGCCTTGGGGTCATGGTAGTTAATGACTCACAAGGACCGGGCCGATTAAAAAGCACTGAAATTAGCGGTATTTACTCTTATCAAATTCAGTTGAGTGAAGAAAATTTTTTGCGTTTGGGTGCTCAGGGTACCTATTCCAATAAAAGTTTAGACTACTTAGGGCTTACTTTTGGTGACCAATATACCAATAGGGGATTTACCGGCATTTCATCAAGTGATCCTTTCGCTAATAAAAATAATATTTCGCCTATTACGTTTGTTGATTATAGTGGCGGTGCTTTGTTTTATAGTAGTAAAACTTGGTTGGGAGTTACGCTGCACCACATCAATCGTCCAACTTATACATTTCTAAATACTGGAACAGCAAGCCCTATTGCGGGCTGTCCTACCGGCGATTGCCTGCCTCGTAAATTAAGTGTGAGCGGAGGTTTAAAAATTCCTTTAGAAAACCCTTATTCTAATGCAGCCAATGTCAATAAAGAATTTTCTGTTTCTCCTGCGTTTTTGTATAAAAGACAAGGCAAATTTGACCAATTAGATGTTGGTTTTTACGCAAGCTATTCTTCTCTTACGGCGGGGCTTTGGTACAGAGGTATCCCGATTAAAAAGAAAAATATTACACGCACTAACCACGATGCTTTTGTTTTCTTGATTGGTTATCGGCAAGATAGTTTTTCGATTGGATATAGTTACGATATCACCATTTCGAGTTTAGGTTTCGCCACAGGTGGCTCGCACGAAATTTCTGTTGCTTATCAATTTGAACCCTTCGAGCGAGGCAGCCAAAGAAAAAGTAGAAATAAAAAAGAACTATCATGTCCGAAATATTGATTCATTGAAACAATATTTTGCATTTTGCCTAAAAGGTTTGGTTTACCAAGCCTTTTTTGTTTTATATTGCAATATAATTTGTAAAACAGTCTAAAAACAAACCCTAAAGTTTTATGGAAAAAAGTATTTGGCGTAAAAAGCCCATGGCAGCCTACGAAGCTGATATGAAGAAATCAGAACTTAAACGAGTTCTTACTAAATGGGGGCTTACATCGCTCGGTATTGGTGCAATCATTGGTGGTGGTATCTTTACCCTTACTGGAATTGCTGCTCATAATTTTGCTGGCCCTGCATTGGCGATTGCGTTTATAATTGCCGCAATTGGCTGTACATTTGCATCGCTTTGTTATAGCGAATTTGCCTCAATTTTACCTGTTGAGGGCTCTGCTTATGCTTATTCTTATGGTACAGTCGGGGAATTTTTTGCATGGATAATCGGCTGGAATCTTATCTTAGAATATATGATGGGTGCTACAACCGTTGCGGTGGCATGGTCGGGGTATTTTGAGAAATTTCTGCATCTATTTGGTATAGAACTGCCAGCAACGCTCATGAATGACCCATTTACAGCTGGAGAAAAACTTGGTCTTGGTGGGCCAACTCCTGCCTTCAATATTGCAGCGTTTTTTATTACTTGGGTAGTAACTTCTATTTTGGTTAGAGGTATTCAAGAATCAGCCAAAACAAATAATATCATCGTTATCATCAAATTGAGCGTAGTAATTTTCGTAATTTTGGTTGGTGCATTTTATGTGAAAGTTGAAAACTGGACGCCATTTATTCCTGAGACAGTTACAGCCGCTGACGGCAGTACCACTTTCGGTTGGGATGGTGTAATCACTGCTGCAACTATCGTTTTCTTTGCTTATATTGGTTTTGATGCCGTTTCTACACAAGCAGGGGAGGCAATCAACCCTCGCAAAGATATTCCATTTGCCATTATCGCTTCATTAATTATATGTACTGTATTGTATATTTTAGTTTCTTTGGTGCTAACGGGTATGGTAAGATATGATACACTCGACCTGAAAGCTCCTGTTGCCTCAGCCTTCGCTGATGCTGGACTTCCTTGGGCGGTATTCATTATTACGCTTGCTGCAGTGGCTGGTCTTACTTCGGTAATGCTCGTGATGATGTTGGGACAAACGCGTATTTTCTTAGGAATGGCGAAAGATGGTTTATTGCCAAATTTCTTCAAAGAGATTCATCCAACATTCAAAACGCCTTGGAAAAGCACATTATTGGTTGGATTCATCGTTTCGATTATCTCGGCGGTTACACCAATCGACAAGGTTTCGGAAATGTGTTCGGCAGGAACTTTATTGGCATTCGCTATGATTTCGGGGGCAGTATTATTGCTTCGCTACCAACAACCCGATATCGAACGTCCATATAAAGCACCAATGATTTGGTTTGTAGCTCCAATGGGTGTTTTATTTAATTTATTCTTAATGTCACGTCTTCGTACGGATACTTGGTATGCTTTCTTAATTTGGAGTACAATTGGTATTATTGTTTACTTCTTATATAGCCAAAGAAAGAGTAATTTGAATAATATGGAGAAGTAGTTTGTAGTTGGCAGTTTATAGTTGGCAGTTTATAGATGGCGGTCTACAGTCAATGGCTGCTAATCTTTAGTAATTAAAAAACTGACTTTTATCTAACTCATATTACGCAGGACTATTTTCCCCTCCTTATTTTCAAGGAGGGGTGGCAAAATTCTGGCAAAGCCGAATTTTGTCGGGGACGCCTAGTCGAGGACGCCCGGTCGGGGTGGTTGAAGCACCCGCTAGTCAAGATTTTCAATCTTCAACCTAAGAGCACTGGATTTGTAATCCATCTCTCGACCTAAAATAAAAATTACTTTATAGTTTAAAAAAAGGCTTCTTAAATTCAGAAGCCTTTTTTTTATGATTTTCAATTAAGTTGGATATAATTTATTTGAATTTAGGCATTAATTAAGTGAAAGGATAATATTAATCTACAAATTGAAATGATGTAACTTAATTAATTTAATCCAGCAGTTATATCACCCCTTCGGGGTTCTTTAATATTGATTTTCTCTAATTATATATAATCATTACATCCTTTCGGGATTCTTTCTGGTTTTCCTAACCCCAAATGGGTGTCATGATTATAGCAAAATTATTAACAACGTCGATTCCAAACCCTGTAGGGGTGAAATAATTGAATTCGAATTTGATTTAATTACCCTCGCTGATCGAGATTTTCAATCTTCAACCTTACATCAGTGGATTTGTAATTCACGATTAGCAAGTAAATTCTCCCTT
>CAMAQF010000117.1 GCA_945860265.1 Emticicia agri
ATAGAAGGTGCAACTGTCAACAAAAACAACGGAAAATATTACCTGCAATACGGAGCTCCAGGCACCGAGATGAGCGGCTATGCCGATGGTGTTTTGGTAGGAAAAACACCGTTGGGGCCTTGGGAAGCTCAACCCGACCCACTCAGTATGAAAGTCGGTGGCTTTGCTCGTGGTGCAGGTCACGGGGCATCTTTTCAAGATAATCAAAAAAACTGGTGGCACGTTTCCACGATTCAGCTTTCGAGCAAAAATAATTTTGAACGTCGCATCGGTATTTGGCCTGCGGGTTTCGACAAAGACGACGTAATGTGGTGTAATACCGTTTTTGGCGATTATCCGCATTATATTCCATCTGCAGGCTTAGACATCAAAAAGACGTTTACAGGCTGGATGTTGCTCAACTACAATAAACCCGTTGAGGTATCTTCAACATTGGGCGGATATTTGCCCAATAATGCCGTTGACGAAAGCATGAAAACCTATTGGTCGGCCGAAACAGGCAAAGCGGGCGAATGGATTAAAACAGATTTAGGTAATCTCTCAACCGTCAATGCGATTCAGATAAACTATGCCGACCAAGACGCTGATTCTTCGTTCTTGGGAAAACAAGTAAATATCAAACATCAATATAAACTTTGGTCGAGCCTTGACGGTAAAAAATGGACAATTTTGGTTGATAAATCGAATAACCAAACCGATGTGCCACACGAATATATAGAACTTGCTCAGCCGGTTCAGACTCGCTACATCAAACTCGAAAATGTGGCTATGCCAACGGGTAAATTTGCTATCAGTGGCCTGCGAGTTTTTGGAAATGGCAATGGCTCAAAACCCGATGCCGTAAAAGATTTCATGGTGCTAAGAACCGAAAAAGACAAACGTAGTGCATGGATTCGCTGGCGACTAGAAAATAAGGCTTTTGCCTATAATATTTACTACGGAACAGCTCCCGACAAACTTTATAATTGCATCATGGTGCATAATGCCAACGAATATTGGTTTAGAGGAATGGACAAGCTCAGTACGTACTATTATTCCATAGAGGCCATCAATGAAAACGGTGTTTCGGAGAAAACGAAGGTTTCGGAGGTGAAGTAAAGTTTGAAGGATAATAGATTTTGAAGAAAGGTCGGCAAAGAATTTTAACTTTGCCGACCTTTTTATTAGCTTTTCGAGAGTATCAACGAAATCTGCCCGCCATGATGCGAGTTATGAAAAAGTACGTGCGAAAAGAGTCTAACTTTTGATACTTTTCCAAAAAATGGCGTGTCAATTTCTGTCAGCCAATCTTCATCAGTTGTTTCTTCCACGAGTTTTTTTAGCATTTCGTAGCCTTTTGCTACATAGGACTGACTTGTTTCGAGGTCGAAATCTTGGCCAGTATCTTGTTGCCCCATTGTTGTATTTGGAACCTCGCTCGGAATGCCGAAAAAATAGCCAAACAAATTCATTGTCTCGCCAATGTGGCGGTAAATAAACCCAACCGAAGCCGTTTGTTCGTTAAGGCGTTTGTATAGGTTTTCGTTGGTTATTTTTCCAAAAGAAAAAGAGTTTGTCAACTGATTTTGCACCAACATTTCTGTCAATAATTCTTTTTGCATAGTTTTTTATTCCTGTATCTTATTTTTTCGATTGTGCGGCCATCCATTCCATGATAGTCACTGGGCGATTATTGAGTTTTACGGGCGAACCATCAAAATCAACTTTTGCATGATTGACGTGAGAATAAATCCACGACCAATGGCCTGCATAATAATAATTTTCACCACCAAAGAAGCCAGAAAGGTCAGTTACATGGTCATAATAGGTAAAGTGTACATTTTTAGCTCCTGCTGCTTTCAATCTATTATAAACAGGAACAACTGTTTTATCGGAAACCGTAGTGCCATCATCTTTTGAATGGATAAACCAAATCGGTACGTTTTTGATGCTGTTAATCTGCTTATCAGTAATGTATTGCGACTGATATGCCAATGCACTGATATAGCCTGCTGCAAAATAATTCGGCTCATTTAGTATCAATTTCAAAGCCATATAACCACCGTTTGAGCAGCCTCCTACATAAATACGTTTGGTGTCAATGTTTGGGTTCTTTTTTACGTAGTCTTTTATAAGTGCCATCAAACCTTTATTATAAACATCATCATCTTTGCCTTGGGTAGTTACGCCGTCTTTGTTGTGCATCCAAGCACCTGGACATTGCGGAGATAAGACATACGCACCACCGAAAAATGCCTGCATTTCGGCAGAAGCATAATTGGCAGCTTTATTTCCCAACAACGGAATTGTAGGGTCAGTGCCACCTTCGCCACCTCCGTGAAGCCAAATAATTAATGGTGATTTTGTAGTTCTATTTTTAGGAGTGAAAGCTGCATAAGACATCATTTTGCCAGTTTCGTACTCGAATTTTCCGGTGAGGTCAAAATCATCAATCAAAGGCATGATTCTGTTTTTTTCTTTGTTCCAAACCTTATTTGTTTTGGTGTCAGTGATAGTTACTTTATAGTCCACCCATTGATTTCCACGGCAAGCTGCTTTTTGTGAATATTGGAAAGTTGAGGATAAAGGTAGATTCGGAGCTACGGCCAAAACTAAAGTCACGAAACTACCTTCTTTTACTCTTTTACCTTGATTATCAGATATATAGGCATAAATTACGGTTCTGTTTCCTTTAGCCTGAGCAGCAGGAACTTCGGCACAAGCATGGCTTCTTTCTACCGAAACCGTAAAATCTTTGAAGTCAACCATAGCCGTTGGGGCATCTAAACTTAGTATTACTTTGTTGGCGGCAGGTCCCCAATCAAATCCTTCTACTACTAGAGTGTATTCGTTACTTGCGAGTGGCTTGTCGGTTGCAAAGGCATCTGTGAAAGCAAAGCAAATAATACTTATCAGAAAGCTTGAAAAAACTTTATGAATGCAGTTTCGTTTCATTTTGAATATTGGTTTAAATAGTAATTTACAAATATTCGTATAAATTGAATTATTTTAAGAGGTTTTTAGACAAAAATGAACTTTTGAATGTCAAAAACTATCTTTTTCGAGAAATTTAAACTTGAGGAGAAATTATAAGAAGGATTTTAGGTAGAATCATGTTTGAGTCCGAATGAAGAACAAACCTATATTCCTCATTCGGACTTGGCAATTTACGCTTTTCTGACAAACTCAGATTTTAAGCCCATCGAACCAAAACCATCAATTTTACAGTCGATATTATGGCCGTCATTACCATCAGTTAGGCGAATATTCTTTATTTTTGTACCAGATTTGATTGCTTTTGGAGCTCCTTTTACCGGTAAATCTTTGATTACAACCACAGTATCACCGTCTTGAAGTTCGTTGCCATTTGAATCCAACACTTTGGTACTTATCTCAGTAGTTTCTTCGGTTTCTTTATCTTCTGGATTCCATTCATAAAAGCATTCTGGGCAAATTAGCAGACCATCGCTCGGATATACATATTCGGATTTACATTTGGGACAAGGGGGGAATTCTGACATGTTTTTTATTATTTAGAGGAAAAGTTCAGACCACAAAACTAAGTAAAACAATTCAGAGTATCGATGAAAGAGTTTTTTGGACAAGTTGAATCTATCGTAATAATTTTACTTAATACGCTATTTATATGAAATTAGGTTTATTCCTATCAATCTTAGTTTTAATATTGGTGTTTGCTATTGTGGGTCTTGTTGGGTATTATGTAAGTTATAAAACCGATACTAGAGAATATCCGTGGGCTTATAGGTCTGATGAAAATAAGCCTTTGTTGGTAGGAAAATGGTCTGGAAAATTTATTGAACCCGATAGTATTGAGAAAAAAATAAGTTTAGTAATAAACGAGCCATATACAAATCTTGACCGCATCTTTTATAGTATTGGCTTGTCTTAAAATAGACGTTTATATATTGAACCGAATAAATTTGACGGTTTTTTGAGCATTGAAAATAAGTTTCGTAAGGAAGAAAGGTATAAAGTAAGAGGCTTTTTAAATACGAAAAATATTCAGTTGTTTGATTTTCATTTGCTTGCCAATGTGAAAGAGACCCTGCCTTATCATTATTCATTTCTTTTTACTGAAGGTTTTTGGAAAAAAATGAAATGAGTTTTATTTTAACAATTGTTTTTCGTAAAAGTACAACGCCAAATAACCTAAAGAATCAGGAGCCATTTTTGAGTAAAAAAGTAAGGGTTTCATTAAATCGGGTTTTATGAATATGGGTTTTAGTAGTAATACAAAAAAGAGTCGGGTTTCGCCCGACTCTTTTTTGTATTTATGAACGCAAAAACTTATCGTATGGTCGAGAAATCAGTTGGTTTCATGTAAATTGATTCAACTTTTTCAACAATTTTACCATTTTTCTCTGATTCGTCACGTACTTTTATCCATTTTTCATCTTTTCTGAAAGAATCAAACGAAGCTTTTCCTGCTTCTTCGCTTTTGTGAGCCAAGATATAAACCAGTCTTGCTTGTGAACCTTCTTTCTCAATGCTTTTCCAGTAAGCAATGTTTTCCATGCCGTGTTTCTTGAAAAGTTTCGTAGTATGATTTCTGAAACGAGCCAATACATTATCAATATTATTTGGCGTTCCGGTGTAAATTCTTAGCTCAAATGTACGTTCTGGACTTTTTACTTTTTCTTTGATTTTTGGCGAAAAATCGGTCGCATTCATAAAAATCGACTCTACTTTGGCTACAATTTTACCATCTCTTTGCGATTCTTCGCTTACTTTTTTCCATTCTGGGTCAGCACCAAACGCTTTCCAAGAAGCATCACGAGCTTCTTTGCTTGGGTAAGCTAACACATAATACAAGGCGTTCTTATCGTTTTGAACGGGTACCCAATAGCCGATATTTGTCATGCCATGTTTTTCAAAAATCTTGGTAGTATGGTCTCTGAAACGAGCCAATAGATTAGGTAAACGACCTGGTTCGCAATAATAGATACGTGTTTCAAAATAACGGTTATCTTGCTTTTGTGCAAAAACCAAATTGCCGATATTCATAAGGGCAACCAATAGAAGTAGTTTTTTCATTGTTTTTAATAGATGGGTTGAATTTTACCTAACAAAGGTATTTCTTAGAACAATAACTTGATAGATTTTTTAGATTTTTTTATTTTAGAATCTCATCAGTGACTGATAAAATTGTCACTGACGATAATAAAGCTGATGCATAAGAAGTAAGTTAAAGCCTTATTCAATTCGTTGATAAACTTCATTGAATGGAACTCTCATTCGGTCTCCCCAAACGCCTTGTTCTTCTCTAATGCCGCATGAAATAACCATATTGATTTCTGCTCCAAAAGGCAAATTCAAGATTTTTTTTACTTTTCTACTATCAAAACCTTCCATCGGACAAGTATCATATTGTTCGTTGGCCATGGCAAGCATAAAAGTTTGAGCCGCCAAAGCACAAGTTTTATGTACGACAACTCGCACATCATTTTCGGAAACTTGATAAGTGATGGCTCTGAAAAGCCCAATGATGTTTACAATTACTTTTCGGATAAGTCCTAAAATTCCTAAAAAGCGAGCATATAAAAACGGGATTACTTTACCATAATACATTTGCCAACGTTTAATTCTTTTCTCTTGTTTGTCTGCAGGTGTATTTTTGAGCACATTTTGCGTTTCCAAGGCTATCATAGTTTTTGCCCTTTTATTGTATAAATCTTGCCTTGTTACAAAAACTACCATTTGTTGGGCAGTAGTAGCGGCCATTTGGTCTAGACAAGCTACCGAGAGTTGTTTTAGGGCTTCTGGGTTCGTTACGTGGTAAAACTCCCAAAGTTGCATGTTTGAACTGTTGGGTGCTAAAGTTGCCAGTTCGATGCAATTTTTTACTTTTTCTGAATCAATCGGAAGGTTTTTATAATGCCTTACCGAGCGTCGATAATTGATTATTTCTGTAAAAGTCATTTTTTGTTGATTTATATTTGATTTATCTTTGTATGATGTCTTAGCAACGCAATTGAGTTGCTTTTTTGAAATTCCAAAGATTCAAAAGCACAAAAAAAGCCATTCAATGAACGGCTAACTTTTTGACTAATAATTGCATTACGAATTTCTTTGTAGTCGAATTGATGTTTTCGCAAACGTTAAATGTCGTTCAGAATTATCTAATTAGTCTAACCTGAACCGCATTTATTCCTTTCTTACCTTGCTCTGCTTCAAACTCTACTGAATCATTTTCTTGAATATCATCAACTAAACCCGATATATGAACAAAATATTCTTCACCAGTTGATGTTTCTTTAATGAATCCAAATCCTTTTGTTGAATTAAAAAATTTTACTATTCCTACTTTCATTTTTGCTTTAAATTTTTTGAACACAAATGTATGAATTTTATTTAGAATAAATAGATAAATTTATTTGTACGGTATTTTAAGGGCATAAAACTCACTTTCTGAACATCTAAAGTTTAAATATTTTAAATTAATGTTATTGCCAGCGAATCTCTTATTTTTACTAAGAGCTAAGGATTTCTCAAAATCTTCTCTATCTTCCTTCCTTTTGCCAATTCATCAACGATTTTATCGAGATACCGAACTTTTTGAGTCAATGGATTTTTAATTTCTTCTATACGATAGCCACATATCAGCCCAGTAATCAGATGAGCATTTGGGTTTAAAATAGCTTGCTGAAAGAAGGTTTCAAAAGTAGATTTTGCATCAATTTGGGCTTGTAGTTTTTGTTCATCGAAACCCGTAAGCCATTCAATAACTTGATGTAATTCTTCCTTGGTTCTTCCTTTTTTTTCTACTTTAGCAATATAGAGAGGATACACCGAAGAAAATGTCATTTCAGCGAAACGTTCATCATGTGTTTTCATTGTCTATGTAATTTAGGTAAATGGTTTTTTTATAATTTTATTACAAAAATAAGCCTTGAAATTACACAAAATTTAAAAATATTCTAGAATTACTCAAAAATGAAGAGGTTGAAAATGGAGAATGTAAAATGTATAATGCAGAAAGATTCACTTTTTTAATGGCTTGGTGAATTCGTAAAATTGTAATAAATAAGCCTCAAAGTTTTCAGAAATAAAACATTGAGGCTTTCTTTAATTTCTTTAGTCTAAACTTACATATTTTCGCCAATTATGTTGCTCTTTGAAACCCAACATTTCTCGGATTTTACGATTGGAAAATAGGGCTTCATGCTCGCCTAATTCACGAGTAATTGGCACATTGGGAAAGAACCTTTCGGCTAATTCTTTGCTCGGAATAATCGCACCATTGTGGTCATTGCCTGCATTGAAAACTTGATAACCAAGTCCATCTTTTTTTAAACATAAATCTACGATTTGTCCCAAATCTCGGGCATCAATATAACAAAAAGCATTTCGACGACGAACTTCTGGATTTTTGAAATAATGCGGAAAAAGCTCGGCATATTCGTGTGGTTCAATCACATTTCCAATGCGAAGGGCATAAATATCGAAGCTTGAGCGTCGCTGAAAAGTACGTGCCGTTTTTTCATTTACCACTTTCGATAAACCGTAACTATCCATTGGGTCAACGTCATAATCTTCTTCGAGTGGCAAAACTTTTGGGTCAGTTTCACCATCCGAAAAACAAATTCCGTAGGTAGTTTCTGACGATGCGATGATGATTTTTTTAATACCCAATTTAACGGCCGCTTCAATCACATTATAAGTGCCAATCGTATTTACTCGAAAAGTTTCATTATCGGGTTTGATTAAAATTCGAGGTACGGCCGCAAAATGCACAACGGCATCAAATTTTGGAATGCCATTGCCAGCTTCCAGTTCATGCAAACCAGTGTACGAACTCATGGCATTAAACATTTGTCCAGAATCGGTAATATCGGCATTTAAATTATCTACCCCTGGATGTTTCAGAGGCGTGAGGTCAACGTTTAATACTTGGTGTCCACGTTCGAGTAAGTACGGAATTACGTGTTTTCCAGCTTTTCCTGAACCTCCAGTAAATAATATTCGCATTGTTTTTATTGGTTTGATTTGAATCTTATATCAAAGTTCATAGGGCTTTTACTGCTTAATTTGATTCTTGCAGCATCGATATGATTAGGATTTATTAAATAGTTGAATTCTTGGGGAACGATACTACTCGGAACTTTCAGAATTGCTGCTTCATTCTGAAATACAAAATCATCTCCAATTGTTTGCGTAGTAAATGTGGGAGGTTTGGCATCCCAATCTTGTGGGAGGTCTTCAATTGCCACTTCTAAAATAATGATGTCATTTGGAATTTCGATTTCGACATAATATCGGTCGATAGGTAAATCTTCGCTTAAATCTAAGTGAACCGAAACTTCCAGCATTGCTAAAGCTCGGCTTTCAGCCGTATAAACAAGTTTAGTGTTTATACTATTCCATCGATACCCTTTCGACATTGCAGCTCCAACACCGCTCAATGTGGTTTCCAAATATTTTTCTCTTTCAACTCTATATACTTTCATTAGGCAAAATTTCCGTATTCGATTCTGTTTAGGCAGAATTGTACTTCATCAATTCCTGTAATCGTATCTAATAAACTTTCGGGCGAGTTTCCACCAAGAGATAAGTTTGGTTTCTTTAGCCATCTTTGAAATCTCTCTTCTTCGTTATTGAATACTTCTATTCCATAATCAATAAGCTCCGTAATCAGCATAATTAGTTCACTATCTCTGCTATCGAGCAAAGAATGTTCGCTTTTTTTCTTGTTGTAAGTAGTTTGGGGAAGTCCAACAATAGATAAGACCGATTTAACAGGCCGGTTAAGTCTTTTGCTAATGGTTTCAATAGAATTGTAGGGGATTCCTTGTCTGATAATGCCAACACGTTCTATTTTGTTGGCCCAAACGTACGTTTTACCATCAGAGACCAATGTCCATTTTTTTTCATTCTTTTTAAGCTCCGAAGCCTTCGTTATGCTTGCTATTGTATTAAATGGCAATGTTTTGATGATTGTATCTGACATGATGTAGCAATTTTGTTGTAAATAAGCAACAGAATTGTTGTATTTGCAAGTTTTTGGATATGTTTAAAATGATGTAATATTAAATGCCGTTCCAATAACGTCTACCACATTGACTGATAATTCCAATATAGATTTACATTATTATGACTAACGGAGGTTAATGTTTGTTTTTTGTTGTTATTCTTTTGATTGATACAAAGCTATTCTATTTCCCTCTGTATCTTCAAACTCAGCAACGAGCCCAATTCCGTTATCTGTTTTAGGGTATAAAATTTTTCCACCGTTTGATGTTGCCAATTTAAGTGTTTTATTAATATTTTCTGTCTTGAAATATATCACTACTCCATTTTTGGTTGGTTTGTAGATTTCCCCTTTGACCAATGCTCCAGATATTCCAGAGTTGTTGTCAGCAAAAGGAAACAAAGCCATTTCATTGTTGTCAATATTATCTTTGTCGAAGTTAACATTAAATACTGCTTTATAAAATTTGATAGCTCTGTCAATACTATTAACTGGAATTTCAAAGTAAACAACAGGGTTTGATTTCTTTGTGTTACTATTTTTATCATTCTGTTCGATTGTTGTTTTTTTGTTATCGCTACAAGAAGTCAGTAATTGAATATAAAAAACAAATAATATCGTGGTCAGTATTTTTTTAACCAGGTACATTTTTATGAATTTTACTTGCAAGGTATTTTGAAACAACGGTTAAATCACAAATCTATGAAAGGTGTAGAATACTTTTTGTCAAGTTTTGAGTTAAATATTCAAAAGGAGTTTAGTTATAAAAAATGCAAATAAGTTAATCCAACCATTCAAATAGATATTTTTCATTGTATTCGATTTCAAATTTTTGTAAAAAATCTAGATATTCCTCTTTAAAGGTCTTTTTCTTGTGGTGTTCTTTCTGTTTTAGGATGTATTGATAGACATTTTCTATCTGTGAATGTGCATACGAAAAAGCTCCATATCCTTCTTGCCAAGAAAATTTACCTTTCAGAAATTTTTGCTCATTGATAAATTTTGAAGAATTATTTTTGATGTCACGAATCAAGTCCGAGATATTCATAGAAGGTTTTAAGCCGACAAAAACATGAACATGGTCAGCAACACCATTCACAATGATGGCTTTTTGATTTTTTTCTTTAATAATACCAGCTATATATTTGAAAACCTCATCTCTCCATGGTTTTTGAAGTAGGTTTTCTCGCCCTTTTACTGCAAATACGTATTGAATGTAGATTTGTGAAAATGTGCCTGTCATGCTTTTTTAGTTTTGTAAAAGAAGATATGTCAATATTATAATTATACCACCCCTTCGGGGTTTTTGGCTGAATGATTGTAAATTGTTTTCTATAATCATTACATCCCTTCGGGATTTTTATTCATTTTAAAATTCTCACCAATTTCAAGCATTTAACCCCGAAGGGGTGCTATGAGCATAGCAAATTATCAATGAAAACGACGTCGATTTCAAACCCCGAAGGGGTGAAATAATTCCACGCCTTCGGTGTTCTTCTGTATTGATTTTCTTAAATTATCTTTAATAATCGTATCCCTTCAGGATTTTTATTCATTTTGAAATTTTCATCAATTTCAAGCATCTAACCCCGAAGGGGTGCTATGATTATAGCAAATTATCAATGAAAACGACGTCTATTTCAAACCCCGAAGGGGTGCTATGATTCCACGCCTTTGGTGTTGTTCTGTATTGATTTTCTTTAATTTGCTACATTCAAGCATCAAACCCCGAAGGGGTGCTATGATTATAGCAAATTATCAATGAAAAAGACGTCGATTTCAAACCCCGAAGGGGTGCTATAATTCCACGCCTTTGGTGTTCTTCTATATTGATTTTCTTAAATTACCTTTAATAATCGTATACCTTCAGGATTTTTATTCATTTTAAAATTCTCACCAATTTCAAGCATTTAACCCCGAAGGGGTGCTATGATTATAGCAAATTATCAATGAAAACGACGTCGATTTCAAACCCCGAAGGGGTGCTATGATTCCACGCCTTTGGTGTTGTTCTGTATTGATTTTCTTTAATTATCTATGATCATTACATCCCTTCGGGATTTTTATTCATTTTGAAATTTTCATCAATTTCAAGCA
>CAMAQF010000118.1 GCA_945860265.1 Emticicia agri
AATTAGCCGAAAAAATTTGGGATATAACCTTCGATACTGGCACAAATGTTATTGAAGTTTACATAAATTTTCTCCGTAAAAAAATTGATAAAGATTTTGAACCAAAGCTACTACATACTCAGATTGGCATGGGCTATGTTATGAAAAAATAGTGCTGAGTGCTGAATTCTGATTGGTCTGAAACGGCATACAAAAACTCAGCATCGCAGTGGCGATGCTTTAAAGTCAGCACCAGCACTCTAAATCGCACGGGCGACCCCGTCAGAACTCTCGCCATGATAAACATTCGCTCTCGACTTACTTACCAATTTATGGCTATCGTAACGGCGATTTTGCTGTTTTTTTCGGTGGGTGTTTATTTCTTCAGTAAACTTTATCTCGAAAAGCGTTTTTTCAAACGACTACAAGATCGTGCCATAACGACCACTACCCTACTTTTCGACCTCCAAACAGCTGACACTACGGTATTAAAATTGGTCAATACCGCAGATAAAGAATTATTGAGCGATGAAAGTATTTATGTCTATGACGAAAATCTAAAAAAACTCGTTTTTTCAAGCCAAGAGCCTTATTCTGGTTTATTTGAAGAGTTAATTCCAAATATTCAACAACAAAGCAAGCCGACCTATTATTATGCTGGTTTTTATCAAACACTTGGTATTCAACTAAAAAAAGGCAAGGCCAGTTACTGGGTGATTGTGAGTGCCATAGATAAGAACGGCAAAGAAGCCCTCGAAGACCTCCGCAAGATTTTAACCATCATGGTCCTTGTTGGATTATTACTCTCAGGGCTTTCGGGGTGGTTTTTTGCCGATAAGGCCCTCGCCCCGATGTCGGGCATTATTACACAAGTAAACGAGATTTTTCCTGCAAATACAGAAAGGCGTGTCGAACACCCAAACCGATCAGACGAGATTGGACGCTTAGTCGCCACTTTTAATCAGCTCCTAGACCGTATTCAAGAAGCATTTACGATGCAAAAAATGTTTATCGCCAATGTTTCACATGAACTTAAAAATCCGCTGACCAAAATTTATTCTCAAATTGATATTACGCTGCTACAAAAACGCACACCCGAAATGTATGAAGAAAGTCTAAAATCGCTCCAAGAAGATACTCGAACTCTTAAACAATTGACTAATACTTTGCTAAATTTGGCTAATACGGTTGTTAATACCGAAACGATTCAACGCTTACCCATACGCATGGACGAACTTTTGTGGGAAGCTAAAAGCCAACTAAAAAAATGGCACGAAGATTATGTGATAAACATTGATTTCAGCGATCTCCCCGAAGAGGAAGAAGCCTTAATTATTGAAGGAAATGAAGCCTCTTTAAAAATTGCCATTATGAATTTGATGGATAATGCCTGTAAATTTTCAGAAAACAGCAGCGTATTTGTGAGTTTTTCTGCAACAATTCACGAAATAAAGATTTCGTTTATGAATAATGGCCCCATAATTCCCAAAGCTGATTTACCTTATATTTTCCTCCCATTTTATAGAAGCAATGCCACTGCTAAAGCTACCAAAGGGCATGGGGTTGGTTTGGCAATAGTCTCTCAAATCGTCAAACTCCAAAATGGCAATATTAGTGTAGTTTCTACCATTAATGAAACTGTTTTTACTTTGGTGTTTGCGAAATCATAAAACATCAAAAAACTTCAAAAAATCACTTAAACTAATGACTTTTACACTTGGAAAGGAAATTTGCTCTAAAACATTATAATGTCTATCAGATGTGACTATAAAATCTACATTCGCCGATATTGCAGTATCTACAAACTTGTTATCATCGTAATCAGCAGTTATCAATCCCCAACGATAAAAAATTTCGGTTCTGATTGAGTTTGGTTGTTTCAAGATAAGTTCGATAATATTAGAAGATATTTCAGCATTCATTTTCTGCTCAAATATCTCTGCATATTCATCTAATATTTCACCAGAAACCGCCAATTCAAATTTACAATGCCGAAAAGCATCAAAAATAGAACGGCAAATTGACTGTTTAGGCAAAATTGCTAAAAAACAATTGGTGTCAATAACAACTCTCATCATTATTTGTATGGAGTTCTTAAATGTTCTTTAAGCCATCCTTCAACCTTTTCTTCAGCTTTCCAATCATTTTTTTCAAAAAGCTCATCAATGCCATCATCGACCTTTTTGGCAAAATAATCTGCCAAAATTTGTCTTATCTCTAAAATCTGATTTTCAGGCAGCGGTCTCGAAAAAGTCTGTAATATCTCAATTTGAATATTGCTTAACATATTTATATCATTTTTAAACAAATATAATTTAAAAAATGGCTTTTTATTGCCTATCAATGATGTTTTTAGCTCCCGCCTCTAATTTTAAGCTAAAATTAAAGTCGATTTAATTCGCCTTTAACCTTGACATTGTTTCTTTGTAAGCATAAACTTAAAATCTATTAAGCAAAATGGAAACAACACAATCAAACAACAACGGACTTTTGAAAGTAATCATCGTCGTGATGGCAGGTGTATTAGCTCTTTTGGGCTATTTATTTATGGGTGCTAGAAACGAAACACTCGAACTTCAAAAATCATTGACATCGAAAGTAGAACAACTTTCAACTACACAAATCAAACTTGATTCTATCTCAAAATCGTTGGATGAGAAAATTCTTGAGGTTCAAGGTTTAGGCGGTAGTGTTGCTGAATTGGAAGGTGTTAAAGCTCAACTCGAAAACGATAAGAAAAAATTAAAAACCGATCTTAGCTTTTCAGTTCAAAAATACGAGTCAAAAATCAAAGATTACGAAACATTTTTAGTTGCTAAAGACGATGATATCCGTAAGTTGAAAGCAGAGAACGGAATATTAGTTGCAAAAACACAAACCCTTGAAACCGAAAAACAACAAGTTATCGTAGAAAATACATCTCTTAAAACCGAGAAGGCGGAATTAACTACAACTTTGACAAAAACAGTAGATGATTTCACTAATAAAAATAATGATTTGAAACGTCAAGTAAATTTGGCTTCGGCAATGAAGGCTATAAATGTGCAGGTTACAGCACTTTCATCAAAAGGAAAAGAGCGTGATGGTGGCGAATATAAAGCAAAAAGAATCGACCAGTTAAAAGTAGCATTTATCATGCCCTCAAACCCAGTAGCAGCCCAAAACAACAAAGATATTTATGTGCGTGTGCTTGATAACAACGGTGCAGTTGTAGAAAACGGTAACGGCGGAATCGTACAAGTAGATGGCAAAGAAATAGCCTATAGCTTCAGAAAAAGCGTACCCTTTGAAAACAACGACCAACGTGTTGATTTGATATCTGGAAAAGGTGCAAACTACACCAAAGGTCAATACAGCGTTGAACTTTACTCAGAAGGCTTCAAAATTGGTAAAGGAATATTTGAAGTAAAATAAGTAGCCCAAATTTCGAATTTTTATAAAAAGACGGTCTGTGTTCTTCGGAACGCAATCCGTCTTTATTTTATTTTCTCTACCTAGTTTTGCGGCTATTCAATTAGTTACCCAATAAACGTACGATTATGAAACTATACCATTAAAAAATATATATCTGGGATGTTTTACTAATCTTGTTATATAGTTGTGTTTTAGTTTGTTTGCAATTGGTGTACTCCGTCAAAAATTTGATATTGTCCAAAACGCTTACAACCAATAAATCTTTTTCCACAAACGGCACCCTTATAGCGTTGTACGTCTTTGTAAAATCCGTCTTTGCTAACAATGTTGCTTTTACAGTAAAAGCAGTTTTTTATTCATATCCTTACGTTTCTGTAAAGATATGATAAACAACACCTTACAAAGGTTTTAACACCATAATTGTCCATTAACTTTGATATTATTGATGTAAAATTCATAAATCGTAATTCGTGCATTTATTTACTGTTTTTATTTAAAACAATATAATAATCGAAGCCAAACTAATCCCTAAGCCGAGTAAAAACCCAGCACCAACCTGTGCTGGTGTGTGAGCATTCAGAGCCAAACGTGCCGAAATTACGTATCCCGAAAGAATAACCATAAAGAGTAAAGGAAAGAAAAGATTTTGCTCGCCTAACTGCACCAAAATGCCAGCCAAAGCTCCAATCATACCCCCAACTCCAGCCGCATGAGCAGAAATTTGCCACCAAAGACTGATAATTCCTACGCATAAAATAACAGCCGCAATGCTCCACAAAATAAATCCACAGGGAAAAAGCATTGAATTTTTGGAATACAAAAAATAACCTAAAGCCGTATAAATAATAGCAGTAACAAAATAAGGCAATCGGCGGTCTTTCAGATTTTCGAGTTTTAAGCTACTAATCAAGCCCCAACGTTTCATTAAATACACAAAATAGGCTGGTAGAGCAAACGTATATATAAACACAAAACCCACTACTGCAAGTTTCATAAGCAATTCGAGCGATTCGGCTCCCAACGGTATTGGTGCAATAAACAAAAGCAATAAAAATAAAATTGTAGGCATCAACAAAGGATGCAAAGCCACTGAAAGAAAGTTAGCGAGTCGAGTATTCAAAGAATAATTTGTTTTTTGTTCAAAGTTATTTAAACTTCGACTGTCGGCAATCGGTTATCTGCTTTTTTTAAGTAAATAATATAGTTTCGATAGCCGAAAGCGGACTGCTAATTTATTTCTTGTCAACGAACTAAAGACAAAAGCCCATCGTTATTAAGATGTTGTTAAAAATATTAGGGTGATTCTTTGGTTATTATTCCGAAACCTAACATATTTGCATCCTATTTTATAATATGCATACCCATACGCCAAGGCGGCCCGACGCATCGGCGGTTCGATTCCAATAATGCCAGTTAGACTATTTCGACATATCAATATCAGACAGTAATAGTTTTGCTTCTCTTGCAAAATGTAATCTCTCCCTATTTCTTATTTTTTCATTTAAAACCATTTAGGATACAGCGTCTCCGTTTGAGGGAAAGCCCAATAAATGACGATGAATAACACAGCACTCACATCCGAAGATTTATATATTGTGCAAGTAGCCAACGAAAGCCACTATAGTTTGGCTGAAACTATTTGTGACGAAATGGCAGAAAGTGCCAAAGCACGTGGTACAGGTATTGCCAAACGCTCGCCTGATTATCTAAGAGAAAAAATGCGTGAAGGCAAAGCCATCATTGCACTTACCCGTGAAGGAGACTGGATGGGCTTTTGTTACATTGAAACATGGGAACATGGCAAATTTGTAGCAAATTCAGGTCTAATCGTGCATCCGGAATACCGCAAGAGTGGAATCGCTACCCGAATCAAACAAAAAGCATTTGAGTTATCTCGCAAAAAATACCCAGATGCCAAAATCATTGGCCTAACCACGAGCTTGGCCGTAATGAAAATCAATTCTGATTTGGGTTACGAACCAACAACTTTTAGCGAGCTACCAGCCGATGATGCGTTCTGGAAAGGCTGCTCAAGTTGCGTAAACTATGATGTACTTACCCGCACCAACCGCAAGCATTGTTTATGTACAGGAATGCTCTTCGACCCAGTTGAAGCTAAAAAGAAAGAAGAAGCAGGAAAAAAAGATGAAAAGTGGAATTTCTTGGAAGAATTGCCACTCTACGAACGCTGGATGAGATTTAAGCAAAGAATTTTATTAAGACGTGAGGAACGTCGAAAAAAAAATTAGGGTAACCCGAATTAATGGCATAATCAACACTATAAATGGCATAATTGAGTAAAACATTGCTGGTTATTTAAAGAACGTGCCACACTTTTGAAGTGTGGCACGTTTCGTTTCAAGATTATTTAGTTTTATTTGCATAAAAAACCACTTCATGGATTCAAAACCTCTACCTAAAGATTATCTAAAACTACATTTTATTGTCATTATACTTAGTTTTACAGCCATTTTGGGTCGGCTCACCGAATTCTCTTCACTGGGTGTAGTTTTTTACCGTACATTACTGGCTGCATCAGGCATGTGGATTGTTGCTCAATTTCAGAAAAAAAGTCTAAAAGTTTCTTGGAAACAGGCAATGCCCCTATTAGGCGTTGGAGCAATCATGTCGTTTCATTGGATATGTTTTTTTGGTTCGGCTCGTGCTTCTACAGTCGCGGTTAGTTTGGTTACTTTTTCTACGACTTCGTTTTTTACGAGTATCTTTGAGCCAATTATACGAAAAACCAAAATCAGTTGGGTCGAGGTTTTTCTAGGAGTTTTGGTGGTACTGGGAATGTATTTTATATTTATGTTTGAAGGAAAACATATTGTAGGTATTATGATTGGTTTATTAGGTGCTTTATTAGCAACCGTTTTTTCGGTAATAAATGCCCAATTTGCCCAAAAATACGATGCTCAAATTGTTACTTTCTACGAAATGGTCGGGGCTTTTGGAGCCATGTGGATTTACATTCCGATCATTATTTTTGCTTTACCAAATGAACGTTTTCAGCTTATGCCTACTCACTACGATTGGCTTTGGGTTGGAATTTTGGGCTTAGTTTGCACGGTTTATCCGTATATAGAAATGATGCACTTGCTCAAAAAAATCTCGGCATTTACGCTCAATCTTTCTATCAATATGGAGCCAATTTATGGCATCATTATGGCCTATTTTATTTTTGGAGAAATCGAAAAAATGACTTCGGGGTTTTATATCGGCGGGGCTTTGATTTTACTATCGGTTGTGCTGCACCCGTTTTTGAAGAAGAAGTAGGTAACTACAAAGCACATGAGCCAAGATGGTTCTCCGCAGCTATTAAACACTATTTATCAACATTTATAGTATGTGAATTGGTCGTTTAATATTGTCCTATTACTTAACACAATTCAGAAAACTATATTATAAAAAAGCCTTTCAAAAGTATATTTTGAAAGGCTTTATCTATGATAACAGAATAAAATTATTTTTTTCCGTAACGCCTATTGAATTTATCAACGCGACCTGCAGTATCAAGCAATACATTTTTACCGGTGTAAAATGGGTGTGAGTCTGAGCTAACTTCAACTTTGTAAACTGGATATGTGTTACCATCTTCCCAAACGATACTTTCTTTGGTATTGGCACATGATTTTGTCATAAATTTAAACCCTGTTGACAAATCCCAGAATACAACTGGTCTATAATTTGGATGAATATCTTTTTTCATTACTTTATTTATTGAAATTCCTATTACTTTTCTAAAACGGATTGTAAAATTAGAAATTTCAATCGAAAAAACAAAAAGTCTTCAATTATTTTAATCGTTTTTTGAAATTATTTTACTGAAACCCATAGAACAATCTCTTTTCGTTCCTAAAAACTTTGAAAATACTTACCACCAAATAGTTAAGACCGAAAAAATATTTTTACCTTCATACAACTTAATAGGCATTTTCTGCATTTACATCATAAGAAACGTCTATTGTGAAACCACTTGATAGCAACCTCGACCATCGAAAGCTTACGAAGCAAAAACCCTATTGCCCAAAAGAATATATTTGAGCATTATGGCAGCTTTTTGTATAGAGTTGCGTATCGCTATGTACGTGACCGCATGACGGCCGAAGATTTGGTGGTTGATTCTTTTCTCAAAATTTTTGAAGGTGCAGTCAATTTTAGGTTTGATAATTTGCGGTCGTTTGAGGCGTGGATGAAAAGAATTGTAATTAATGAGTCGTTGATGTTGCTCCGCAAACAGGCAAATTTTAATTTAATGCCCGAAAGCGAAGCCATCGAAGTGCCCGTCGATGATAATATCTTGGATTCGATTTCGAGCGATGAAATTTATCGGCTCATCGCCGAACTGCCCGACGGGTATCGGACGGTTTTTAATCTTTTTGCTCTTGAAGGTTATTCTCACAAAGAAATTGCCGAACAGCTACACGTCAACGAAGGAACATCAAAATCGCAGCTAAATCACGCTCGAAAATTATTACAGAAGAAAATTCTATTAATGAATAATAGTTATGCAAACAGAGGAATTTTATAAGAAAATTCAAGAAAGAGTTGACCAAACCAATTTTGAATCCGACTGGAACAAAAGCGAGATTTGGCAACGAATAAAACAAAAGCAAACGAGGCTAAAAACGCCTTTTGTTTGGTGGCAGGCTGTGGCAGCAAGCGTACTTTTACTAGGTGGATTAGGTTTTTATTTTTATAACCAAAAAGCAGACACAACCACTAATAATCAAGCATTTAAGAGCCTAAATCCTACTATTTTAGTAGAACCAACCCTGAACCCTGCTTCCAAATCTACACAATTGATGGCCAATGACTACAACCGCAAAAATAATGTGGTAAAAGTTATGTCTAAAAACTACCAATATACAACACAACAACATATACCAAACCCAATCGAAAAAAAATTAACTAACAACCAGCCAGCCGTAGCAGTCCATGAAATACAAAACGATGTTCCAACAAATGAAACCGAAGTTGCGAATAATCAGCAAACACCTGTGAACGATAATTATAGATTTGTGCCGTATCAAGGTTTTAGTGAAAAACGAGTTACTATACAACGCCATGAGCGTATAGCGATTTTGGAAATTCCTGACTATGAAGAAGAATTTAGGCAAGCACCACAAAAAGAGAAAAAGTATGGTTTGGTTGCTCGCTTGAGTAGAAAAATTGGTAAAAAAGGAGTCGAACCTGCCGAAGAATTGCCTTCAATCAATAACAAACCAAACAAAGTTTGGGCGTTTGTAAAAGAAAGTTTCAAGAATGAAACAATGTCCTCTGAGTCGACAAATAGATAATTGGTGAAATACTTCCGTAATTGATAACTTTCCAAATTAATAAACTAATTTCCCCTCCTTTTTTCAAGGAGGGGTCGTCTGACGGCAGTCGGCGGTGGTGATTGAAAAGGCCGATAAATGCTTATAAATATGCAGATTTGGAACAAACCACCCAGACTGGGTGTCCACGTCAAAATTCGACTTCGTCAGAATTTTGCCACCGAGCGTCGGTCGCCCCTCATAAAAAAGGAGGGGAAATTTCACAGAATACTGATTTTAACTGGAAATTTGTTTAAAATAAAAACTCTCCCACTTCTAAATGAATAAACTGCTCACATTGATATTCTTGTGTTTGACGACGCTCGCTTTTGCTAAAGAAACGACCGATCTTGACTCAATAGTGGTGAATATTGGTAAACGCAAACGAATTGTGCTTTGGGGACAAACAAAAGAAGACCTAAAAGCTCTAGAAAAATACGATTTGAATAGAATTGTGGTGCAGATGAATCAAGATTTGCACGAAATGCCATCAAACGTTCGCCGAAGTTTCCGACAAGACTACGAAGGAAATAGCTACACCAAAGAAATGACCACTCAACGACAACTGGAAGGCATGACTTCGTGGCAACGCCTCAAACGCAATACCTACCTCAATCTTTCAGTGGGGCTAAACTCAGCTAACTATCTATCTGTCAGCACCGTTACGTATAATCCGTTTAAACTGACAGAGCAAATTTTTCGTCAAAACTTCTTGACTTCGCCAAGTTTGAGCGTGGCGTTGATGCGTCAAGAAAGTTTTATTCGGACTGGCCATAAAGAACTTGTATTACGCTATGGCTTTGATCTAAGTTGGTATTATTTACGTAGCATTAGTACCAAACGTAACGCTTATTTACTTCGACTCAATAGCCTTGATAATACAAAATATGATACAGTGTCGGTTTTCAAACCAGCCCGCAATGGCGATAATTACTACACAGTTGACCGCCTAAACGCTACCGTTTTACCAAAAGAAATAACGCCTTATACCAACAATCAATCGTTGTTTTATGCAGATTTTAAGATAATTCCGACCATTAATTTCTACGGGAAAAACAATCAAAAAACCTTCAATTTCGGCATTGGGGCATATATTGGAATGTTGCTAAGAGGTAGCAGAAACTACGCCGAAATAAAAGCTCTCAATCGGCAAGAAACAAAAGTGAGCATCAAAAACCCCGAGAATCCCTACCGCTACGGAATGATTCTGAATATTGGTTATGGTGTAGTAAATATTTTTGTGGAAGCTGATATAAAAAACGTTTTCTTGAATAAATTAGAACGAAGTTCAGCCACACAGAATATTACGACCGTTGGTTTGAGATTTGGGAGGTGATAAGTTTTTTTAGGTCGAGGCAAATATTTATTTACATATTTTTGAGTAAATCTATTTTAGGAAAAGTCATGAGTTAAGAAAAAGATGTAATTTGCAATAAAAATTTAGATTTTATGTCGCGATATATCAATCCCTATACGGACTTTGGCTTCAAAAAACTTTTTGGCGAAGAAGCAAACAAGGACTTATTAATCGATTTTTTGAATCAATTATTGCCGGCACATCATCAAATCGCAACATTGAAATTCCGTAATCCTGAAATTTTGGGCGAAATGATACATGAACGGAAAGCAATTTTTGATATTCATTGTGAAGCTCAAAGTGGGGAGAAATTTATAGTAGAAATGCAAAAAGCGAAGGTCAACTTTTTCAAATGTATAATGGCGTGAAAGTGTACCAGTAAGTGGTGTAAAAGTGTACCACTTTTTTAGGATATAAAAAGCGGAATACAAATGTAATTATTGTTTTGATTTTTCATCTAATTTTTTACGTTTTCTCATAGAATCACCTTGTAAATCTATCCTATGAGCTTGTTGCAAGAGTCTATCTAAAATAGCATCAGCCAAAGTAGGTTCAGCCAGATACTCAAACCATTGAGCTACCGGCAATTGGGAAGTAATAATGGTCGAAGCTCTGCCATGTCTATCCTCTATGATTTGAAGCAATGTCAATTTGGCTTGAGTGTCCAAAGTCTGCAAGCCCCAATCATCCAAAATGAGTAATTGTGTTTTCTCTAACTTGGATAATTCTTTCATAAAAGACCCATCAACTTTAGCTAATTGTAGTCTTTGTAGGAGTTTTGTCATAGAAAAATAGGCGACTTTGATACCTTTCTGACAGGCTTGAAAACCGATTGCAGAAGCTATATAACTCTTTCCACAGCCAGTTGCTCCAGTAATTAATACGTTTTCGCTACGTTTGATAAAAGCAATATCCGCCAATCGCATGATAGTGTTTTTATCAAGATTACG
>CAMAQF010000119.1 GCA_945860265.1 Emticicia agri
ATATGCAGCTATTTGTGTCATTTCACCTAACGATACTCTGATAACAGCTTTTGTTTCAAAGGTAAATCGTATTGATGACGAAATTAAATCAACAGATTTGATTGTAAAAAATGCTCTTGTAAAAATAATTAGCGAAAAAGGAAGTCTCAACTTGATATATAATACTAAACAACAACGCTACGAATTTACTAAAAAAGGCTTTGTAGAGTTTAACCAAAAATATCAACTTTTGATAGAAATTCCGAACGAAAAACCTTTAAAATCGGAATGTATTATAAATGATGATATTGAGATATTGCACGAAACTAATATTGAAAATGACAATTTTCAATTAAATATCAATTGGAAAGACAATCCAAAAGAAGATAATTCGTATGCTGTTTCAGCAAGATATTTTCAATCGGATAGTTCGCAAAGGTTTTTGCAATGGAATAATACGAATAAGACATATACTGAAATTGATGATAAAACAACAATAAATGATAAAATAGCTATCAATGGTTTTATAAAGAACATTTCAAAACTTAAAAGACCATTTGTGTTAAACATTTTGCTTTCAAATATCGATAAAAAAACAAGTGATTTTTTCAGTTCAAGAAGTAAACAATACAATCAAAGTTCATCAATACAACAATCAATCGAAGAATTTATCATTCAAGCCTCAAAAAATAATGCACAACTAAGTGATTTTTTTGAGCGTTTCAAAGACCCTATTATTTTACCAAGTAGTAACATAGAAAATGGTTTAGGTTTTTTTGGGAGTTATTATACTAAGACAAAACAAGTTATTGTAAATTAAATTTTATTGTTTTTAAGTAATAAAATTCGTACTTTTGCGGCTTGAATTATTATTCTAATACTTCTGCCTTTTTCTGAGGTAAAGGTTTTAGGCTGTTTTGTTTCAAAAGATAAAGTACTAATACAAACTTAATAAAAATATAAAATGAATATCACAGCAGCAGATGTAAACAAACTCCGTCAGATGACAGGAGCTGGTATGATGGACTGTAAAAAAGCTTTGACAGAAGCCGAAGGCGATTTTGACAAAGCAGTTGAAGTACTTCGTAAATCAGGTCAGAAAGTAGCGGCTAAACGTGCCGATAACGAGACTAATGAAGGATTGGTATTAATTGACGTAAGTGATAGCGGTAAAAGTGCAAAAGTATTAGCTTTGGCTTGCGAAACTGAGCCGGTTTCAAAAGTTGAGGTGTTCCGCACTTTGGCAGAAGCTGTTTTACAAGTGGGCGTAAAACATCATGCAAAAGATAAAGAAACTTTATTGGCTATAACCATGGCAGATGGCCGTACTGTTGAGGAGAATATCCTTGACCTAGTAGGTAAAATAGGCGAAAAAATTGTCATTACTGAATATACACACGTTGAAGCAGAGCAAGTGGTAGCATACAATCACTCAACTGGTAAGCTGGGTGTTGTGGTAGCGTTTAATAATACACAAGGAACTGATGTAATAGAGGTTGGTAAAGACGTGGCGATGCAAATTGCAGCAATGAAGCCTGTAGGTCTTGACAAAGACGATGTTGACCCAGCTATCGTTCAAAAAGAAATCGAAATCGGTATGGAAGTTGCTCGCCAAGAAGGTAAGGCAGAAGCCATGTTGGAGAAAATTGCAATGGGTAAATTAGGTAAATTCTACAAAGAAAATACTTTGTTGAACCAAGTTTTCGTAAAAGATAATAATTTGACAATTGCTCAATTATTAGAAACAACTTTGAAAGGCTTGACAATCACAGCTTTCAAAAGAGTTCAAATCTAAAAGTTTACTGACGATTAAGTTTAAGGAAGTCTTCATTTAAAGCGAAGACTTCCTTTTTTTATTTAAAATATTTTTTATCTTTTAATGCTTCTTTTCGCTTTTTTTCTTGCTCTAATTCAACAGGAATGTGTGAGCGTAGGCTTTGAGTAAAGCCTTGTCAATTTGTTCAAATATTGGCTCTCTTTTCAAAATTTTCATATTCAATAAAATTTATTCCAATGTTCTGAATTTTCAATAATAATACTCTTATTAATTAACATTTCAGCAATTTTTTGCGGATGCCCCAATGTATAATCTGAGTTATCGTAAATTGACCATTTATCAATAATCGGCAAGAAAAGATTCATCAAGTTTCTTATTCCACTTTCATAACGTCTTCTGATAACTTCTTCAGGAATATTATGGCCACCTTGGCGAACTCTACGGGCTACCCTTTCAATGGCTTGGTCGGCATTTTCAATCCAAAAATAGACCAAAATAACTTCATAAGCAATATTTTGAGCTTTCTTGACTAATTCAACATAGCTT
This sequence comes from Emticicia agri, assembly GCA_945860265.1. Lineage (GTDB taxonomy): Bacteria > Bacteroidota > Bacteroidia > Cytophagales > Spirosomataceae > Emticicia > Emticicia agri_A. The sequence continues at coordinate 2,303 of CAMAQF010000119.1, forward strand.
TTGGTAGCCAGTGTTGTTTCTATCACAAAATCTATTTGTTTCTCTAAAACTATGTTTATTTGATTAAGCATTTGCCGACCTGCTTGAATAGCTACACTTTCAGGAAAAACTGGATTTACTTGAGCCGCAATTATATCACATTCAGAAAAGTATCAATTCTGAAAACATCGGGTAAAAGCACCTTTGCTGCGGTGGTTTTACCCGCACCATTACAACCCGCTATAATATATAAATTAGGCATTATTAAGTTTATTAGGTCAAATTTACTAAAAATACCTAATTCAACAAGTTTTAAACATCCCTCAATTTCGACCTCAAAGCAAACGATAAACCCATCGAAAGACCTAAGCTTTTGTTTCTCACAGGCAATTGAACCAAAGGCAGATTCAACACACGAGAAAATCCATGTTGGTAACGACCTTCCATAAAAAACTTGCCATTTCTGAACGGAATTTCATAACCCAAAGCCGCAACTCCGCTAAATTCGGCATTTTTGAAAAGTCCAGTACCAAGACCTGTATGAATCGGAAAGATATTTAGTACACGAATTACGGCTCTTGAGTCAAACAAATACCCCACTGATGGTCCAAGTAAAATATAAGTATTCCCTACGTTTGAGTCTCCAAGCTTAAATTTTGCTAAAATTGGCATTTCTAAATGGTTATTTTTCAAAGCTATTCGTCCGCCAATCGGAATATTAAGTCCCAAAAGATTATTTCCACCATTGATATTAAACGATTCGTTTATCACAAAACCTTTCTGAGTAAAAGCTAATTCTGGTTGAATCGAAATTCTGTTAGAAATGGGTAATTCGACAAAAATAGCACCTGATAGAGCTGGTAAAAGTTTAAAATCAGGCGTTATATTTTCAATCAGTCTAAATTTTGTCATCGTAGAACCCGTAACGCCACCACGCACACCGACAAAAATTTGGGCAAAAGTCAAGTTTGCCAGCGACATAAATACAAGTGTTTTAAACATTGTTCTCATTTTAGTAATCAGTTTTAATTAAATTTGCAGAAAAAATGAGTAATATTTTTGAATAGGCGATTTGGTTAAATTGGTTTGACAAAATATTTTAGAAAAGAGACAATAGATGCGAAAAACGTAAACAACTATTCTCATACCTTTTGTCTTGCTTCTCATATTTACCTACAAGATGCCATAAAAACCTTGAGCGTTGCACTTTTACTGTTAATGAAAAGTTAATGAATTTACCCGAAAATTTCGTAGCCCAAATGCAGCACATTTTAGGTGCTGAATACTTGACTTTTGCCGAAAGTCTTGAACAAGAACGACCAACTGCTATTCGACTGAACCCTCGTAAAAACGTAGCAAACGATATTTTATTTGGTCTAGATACTGAACCAGTAAAATGGAATGCCGATGGTCGATATTTACCACAGCGTCCAGTTTTCACGCTTGACCCGGCTTTTCATGCGGGAGCCTATTATGTACAGGAGGCTTCTTCAATGTTTGTAGCCGAAGTAGCCAAACAAATACTTGACTTTGAAAAACCAGTCAGAGTAATGGATTTATGTGCTGCTCCTGGTGGAAAAACTACCCTTTTAGCATCATTACTAAACGAAAAAAGCCTTTTAGTGGCCAATGAAGTGATCAAAAGTAGAGTTTCACCATTGAAAGAAAACCTTGAAAAATGGGGATTTCCAAACTATATCGTGAGCAATCACGATCCCGAAGATATGATTGACTTGGAAGGCTTTTTTGATTTAGTGCTAACAGATGCACCTTGTTCGGGTGAGGGGCTTTTCAGAAAAGACATAAAAGCACGCAACGAGTGGTCAGTTGATAGTGTACAACTTTGTTCGGCTCGACAAAAGCGTATTTTGCAAGCGGCGGCAATGTTGGTTGCTCCTAATGGTTATCTATGCTATTCAACTTGCACTTATAACGAGAAAGAAAATCAAGAAAATGCTAAATGGCTCACGCAAACCGCTGATTTTGAGGGAGTTAAGCTAAATATTCCTGCCGAATGGAATATTACAGAGAAAGGTTTTGGCTACCAGTTTTTCCCGCATAAAACCAAAGGTGAAGGTTTTTATTTAGCTATTTTTATAAAAACACAAGGCTCAAGAGCAGAAGTAAGAGGGAAAATTAAGTTTAATCGTTTACCACAAAAAAAGTTCGAAATATTAAAAAAATGGCTGGCAAATCCAGAATATTTTGAGTTTTACGAAAAACCAGAAGGTGCAATCGTAGCTATTCCTGCAAATTTAGCTAACGAATATTCTACTATTTTGAGAGTTTTGCAAAAACGTTCTTCGGGTTTTGAAATTGGACAATTTAAGGGTGAAGATTTTATTCCGAGCCATAATTTGGCTATGAGTACGGCTATCTCGACTGATTTACCGCACGTTAATTTATCAAAAGAAGATGCTTTGAAGTTTTTAAAAAAAGAGCAAATTTTAGTAGAAAATATAGAAATTGGCTGGATTTTGGCTCGATATGAAGGGCTAAATCTTGGTTTTATGAAAGTAATTGGCAATAGAATGAACAATTATTTGCCGAAAGAATGGAGAATTCGGATGGATATTCCTGAGTAATATTCTACAACGGAAGAGCAAATATTCGTACCTCCGTGATTGTTTAATATTTGTTAAAAAAACTTTATTCAAAATAGCTTTGTTTGAAATAGATAGAATCATCAAACAAAAAGCTAATGTTCAATAATTTCGTCTATCAAAATCCAGTAAAAATACTTTTTGGCAAAGGTCAAATTTCACAACTGAGCAAGCAAATTCCTGCCGATGCAAAAATTTTGCTCACTTATGGCGGTGGAAGTATCTTCCAAAATGGTGTTTATGAGCAAGTTAAAAAAGCCCTCGAAGGCAGAAATATCGTTGAATTTGGCGGAATAGAGGCAAATCCGACTTACGAAACGCTTATGCAGGCCGTTGAGTTGGGGCGTAAAGAACAGATTACTTTCTTGCTTGCCGTTGGTGGTGGATCGGTACTTGATGGTACAAAATTTATTGCGGCTGCCATTCCATTTGAGGGAGATGACGCTTGGCAGATTGTAACGGGACAAGCCAAATTTAAAAAAGCAATTGCAATCGGTTCGGTGCTGACTTTGCCAGCAACGGGTTCGGAAATGAACTATTTTGCTGTTATCAGCAAAACATCTACGCACGAAAAGAAAGGAATGGGGAATCCGTTGGTTTATCCAACTTTCTCAATTCTTGACCCTGAAACTACGTTTTCTCTACCGCAACGCCAAATTGCCAATGGCATTGCCGATGCTTTTACACATGTGATGGAGCAGTACATGACTTACCCAGTTGATGCTCAGATTCAAGACCGCTTTGCCGAGTCTATCATTCAGACTTTGATTGAAGTTGCACCTAAAACGCTTGAAAACCCAACTGATTATGAAGCTCGTGCCAATTTTATGTGGGCTGCAACGGTGGCTCTCAATGGTTTTATAAGTTTGGGGGTTCCGCAAGATTGGGCAACGCACCAAATCGGACATGAACTAACGGCTTTTCATGGTATTGACCATGCACGAAGTTTGGCGGTTGTTTTGCCTTATTTATTGAAAATTAAGCAAGATAGTAAGCGAGATAAATTAATTCAGTATGCAAAAAGAGTTTGGAATTTGAGCGGAACTGATGATGAATTGGTAGCTGGAGCGATTCAGAAAACTGAAGAGTTTTACGAAGCTTTAGGCTTACCTATCAAAGCCAGCGATTATGGCGTAAATCAAGAAACGATTGCCAAGATAGTAAAGCGTTTTGAAGCACGAGGTGTTAATTTTGGCGAAAAAGCCGATATTACACCTGCGGTCGTGGCAGAGATTTTAGAAATGAGTATTGCTTAAAGATAAATAGGCTAAAAGTGCCACACCTTAAAGGTGTGGCACTTTTAGCCTATTTATAAATCTATAATCTTACTGCACTTTCGCAAAATCGACAGTTAAACTATTCATTTCGGTATCAGAAACTTCGCCCGAAGTTACCACTAATCTAAAACGGAAAGTTGTTGATTGATTAGGGGCAAGTTTAAAATTCAAAATATCTTTACCATTTGAAAATGCTTTTTGACCAAGTGGGTTTGCAGAGAAAAGACCATAACCACGTGAGTGCCAGTAGGTTGGATAACCCACATTTTTTGGGTGGTCAATAATCGCTACCGAGATTTTTTCTTCACCAATTTTGCCTCGAAGATTCACCCAGTCAGAGCGTTTTGCCCAAGTATCTTCACCTTCGATTCCTTCTTTATTGCGGTAGCTACCTGTAATTCCTGCATTATCAAGCGAAGGAACTTTCGTTGCCACGCCACTTGCATCAGTAAAAATTTCTGCTTTTGTAGATGGATGCTCCAACTGTCGAGCCAAACGAATGGCAAATGTGCCATCTTTCACATCTTTAAATAAAACTTCTTTCTCGGCAGCCGTAAGTGTAGTAATTCTATCCGTAATACGTTGTTTATCAGTTCCTTGGAAAATATACGTTGTTGTTTCTTTTAACATCAACTTACCATCTTTATCGAGCCAATCGGCAGTTACTACTAACGAGCCTTTGTTTTTACCCGATTTTACAGACTTGATTCCAGTATGCACGATTGTACCGTAAACTCCCTTTGGGTTTGGCGGAGTATTAGAGTTGTTCCAAAAATCGTGTCCGTTTACATCTTCATAATTGAACCATACACCTACATGGTGCGGATGATCAATACGCTCACCCGGACGCGGATCCATTGGCCAGCCACGAGTGATAAGCGTTCCTTCAGATGTACGCACTGGATACAAAACTGCTTTTTTCAGCACATCTGGACCCGGGTAAATATATGAGGTAAAAGCCTTACCATCTACTGAGACATCTACTTTTTTGTTGGCATCGTCACGTACGATTTTCACAGGCTTTGTTTGCCCGAAAAGGACAGCAGGCACTAGTGAAAAAAACAAAAATATTTTTTTCATGATTTTTGGATTAGGATTAAATAATATAACAAAGTAAGTACTCTTTTTTAAGCTTAAAACTCAATATTTTGCTTTTTTCTAATATTTTTTTGACTTAAAATCAGATTTAAGGCGATATTAATTTTATCCATTAATGAAAAGTCCAAAATTTGATGGATTTCATAGGAACATCCAATTTGGACGATCCTGCATTATTTCTAAATTAGCATGCTACAAACGCAACATTAAACCTATTATAAGTGCATTTTCATTATCAATTTCATCGCTTATTCGTCGGCGGCGAAAAATATAGCGATAGCCAATCTCTGATTCTAATTTATCGGTAAAATTGTGGTTAAATGTAACTCCAAATTGATTTTGTTCGTATTTTTTAGTGGAATTTGGTGGAGAACCAATCAAAAATTCTTCCAAAAAAACCAAACTATTTGTTTTGGAAATGGGCTGACGAAACTGTAAACGTTGACGAAAACGCCCAGCAGTGCGATCAACAAAATTACGATATTCATACTGAGTTCGCCATTGTAGCATTCCTTTATTTATTTTCCGAAAATATTCGATACCAGGAGTAAATCGCCATTCAACGGTTGGAAGTCGTTCAAAATCAGCTTCTTTTCCCAAAATTTGGTAGGCGTGCCAGCGTGATACCGCAAAACTAAAAAGCCATTTATTATTCCGATAAGCCACAGCTAGCCGTTGGGCATCAAGAAAAGGATTTTGTAAAAAATTATGTTTTGAAAAGTAAAAATTATTTTGTCGGCGATAAGCTATATCACCCGACAAGATAAATTTTCCAACTTGCTTACTAAGCAAAAACCTCGACCAAACAGAAGTATGATTATACGTTTGGGTATGCCCCAAAATAGAAGAAAAAAATAGCATAAAGACTAGGCCAATGGTTTGATTGACTTTCTTATGTATTTTGATGGTTTGTTTTACGTTTCTCACCTAAGCTAATTGTATGATTTACCATTTGCTAAAAATCTAAGCTACAAAATTATAACAAAAAAATAAAGGCGAGATTAAAATACCACTAAATCTACCAAAGTGGTCTGAGATTAGCCCATATTTAAACTTCCTTTGGATTGTCAAACACTAAGAAACATTCCTATTCTTGAAAATAATTGTACTATTCTTATTAACAATTTGATAATCAGGGGATTGTATAAAATAGTCGAGGATTTGTCATTTATATTCCATAATTTTGCGGTTTATTTAAGAAAGGTGTTGTTCGTCTTTGTTTATCAGTTGTGAATATGGTAAATGTTGATGCACAACGAATTAACAAATACATTTAATGAATAATATCAGAAACATCGCCATTATTGCCCACGTTGACCACGGTAAAACTACACTGGTTGATAAAATCATTCATGCGTCTAAATTGTTTAGAGACAACCAAGAATTTGGTGACCTAATTCTTGACAACAACGATCTTGAGCGTGAGCGTGGAATTACTATCGTTTCTAAAAACGTGTCAGTAAGATATAATGGTGTTAAAATTAACATTATTGATACTCCAGGTCACTCTGACTTTGGTGGAGAAGTGGAGCGTGTATTGAAATTAGCCGATGGCGTAATTTTATTAGTTGATGCTTTTGAAGGACCAATGCCACAAACACGTTTCGTTTTAGGTAAAGCCCTTGCACTGGGTTTGAAACCAATCGTTGTGGTAAATAAAGTTGATAAAGAAAACTGTCGTCCTGACGAAGTTCACGAACAAGTTTTCGATTTGATGTTTAACCTCGAAGCAACAGAAGATCAACTTGATTTCCCTTGTCTTTATGGTTCATCAAAACAAGGTTGGATGAGCACAGATTGGAAAACTCCAACGACTGACATCGTTCCTTTGCTTGATGCTGTTATTGAGCATATTCCTGCTTCTCCAGTAGTTGATGGAACACCTCAAATGCAAATCACTTCACTCGATTATTCATCGTTTGTTGGTCGTATCGCAATTGGTCGTGTGGCAAGAGGAACGCTGAAAGAAGGTATGCAAATTGCACTCTGTAAAGCTGACGGAACTATCAAGAGAAACAAAATCAAAGAACTTCAAGTATTTGAAGGACTTGGCAAAGTAAAAGTTGCTGAAGTAAGTTCTGGTGAAATTTGTGCAGTAACAGGTATCGAAGATTTTGAAATTGGTGATACAATAGCTGATATTGAAAATCCAGAGCCACTACCACGTATTTCGATTGATGAGCCAACGATGAATATGTTGTTTACGATTAATAACTCTCCTTTCTTCGGAAAAGAAGGTAAATTCGTAACATCACGTCACTTACGTGACCGTTTAATGAAAGAAATTGAAAAAAATCTTGCATTAAGAGTTCAAACTGGTGATACCGAAGATAAATTCTTGGTATTTGGTCGTGGTATTCTTCACTTGTCTGTCCTTATCGAAACAATGCGTCGTGAAGGTTATGAAATCCAAGTTGGACAACCACAAGTATTATACAAAGAAGACGAAAATGGCCGTCGTCTAGAGCCAATCGAAACATTGGTTGTTGATGTACCCGAAGAAACTGCTGGGAAAGTAATCGAATTGGCAACCCAACGTAAGGGCGAATTGTTGATTATGGAGCCTAAAGGAGATTTACAACACCTTGAGTTTAATATCCCTTCACGTGGTTTGATTGGCTTACGTTCAAGCGTATTGACAGCAACTTTCGGTGAAGCAATTATGAACCACCGTTTCAAATCTTATGAGCCATTCAAAGGTGCAATTCCTGGTCGTGTAA